>JAYVPZ010000435.1:0-4043 GCA_043757105.1 Aestuariivirga sp.
AAAGGGCTATGCCGAATTGTTTAACGACCTTGAAAAAATGTTGTGTGAGATCACAGGTTTTGATGCTGTCTCCTTGCAGCCCAACGCGGGCAGTCAGGGTGAGTTTGCAGGGCTTCTCGCTATTCGCGGATACCATGATGCAAACAAAGGCAAAAATCGGGATGTGTGTTTGATCCCAACATCAGCACACGGCACCAACCCTGCCTCTGCTGCAATGTGTGGCATGAAGATTGTGGTGGTGGCATGCGATGCCCAGGGCAATGTGGATGTGGCTGATCTTGAAGCCAAAGCAAAGGCCAATGCAGCCAATCTTGCGGCATTGATGATCACCTATCCTTCGACTCACGGTGTGTTTGAAGAATCAATCATCGACATCTGCAAAATCATTCACGACAATGGTGGGCAGGTTTACCTCGATGGTGCAAACCTCAATGCACAGGTCGGATTGATGCGGCCATCGGAATTGGGCGCTGATGTGTGCCACATGAATTTGCATAAAACATTCTGCATCCCTCATGGTGGTGGTGGGCCAGGCATGGGGCCGATTGGTGTACGCGCGCATTTGGCTCCGCATTTGCCGGGGCATTTTATGGCCAAGAAAAAGAAAGGCGCTGTATCAGCAGCCCCTTGGGGGTCAGCTTCAATCCTCCCAATTTCATGGATGTATATGGCCATGATGGGTGGCGAAGGCTTAACCCAAGCCACTAAGATCGCCATTCTCAGTGCCAACTACATGGCCAAGCGTTTAAACCCCCATTTCCCGGTGCTTTACACAAGTGCTTCAGGTCATGTGGCGCACGAGTGCATTATTGATCTGCGCTGGATGAAAGAACGCGCGGGAATCACAGTGGATGATGTGGCAAAGCGCTTGGCTGATTATGGTTTTCATTCTCCAACCATGAGTTTCCCTGTCGTTGATACATTGATGATTGAGCCAACTGAGTCTGAAAACAAACGCGAGCTTGATCGGTTTTGTGATGCAATGATTTCAATTGCTGGTGAGATTGCAGATGTGGAACATGGTCGCGCCGATAAGCTGGACAATGTGTTGAAGAATGCACCGCATACGCACCGCGAACTGTTTGAAGACTGGAAGCATCCTTATTCCAAGGAACAAGCGTTCTTTCCCTTAAAAGGCTATACCAACGACAAATATTGGCCCACAGTCGCTCGGGTCGATAATGTTTATGGAGACCGAAATTTGATGTGCACTTGTCCTCCGATTGAAGCGTATTTGGAGGCGGCTGAATAGCTTGGCAACGACGCGCATAGAAAATGATTCACTTGGAAGTATCGAACTTCCCAGTGATGTTTATTACGGCGTTCACACGGCCCGCGCAGCTACAAACTTTCCAATCACCGGAATGTTGTTGAGTGATTATCCTGAACTCATCCAATCAATAGGCATGGTCAAAAAAGCTGCTGCTCAAACTAATATGGAATTGGGCGAGTTGGACGCGCGAGTGGGTCAAGCCATTCTTCGCGCGTGTGACCGCGTGATTGCTGGCGAAGCCAATGATCAATTCATCGTTGACATGTTGCAGGGCGGTGCGGGCACATCGACCAACATGAACGCCAATGAGGTGATCGCCAATGTGGCATTGCGCGAGTTGCAAAAGCCCGCGGGCCAATATGGGGTGGTCAATCCCAATGACCATGTCAATCTTTCGCAATCGACCAATGATGTTTATCCCACTGCCGCGCGCCTTACTATGGTTCGCACTTGTCCAGCCCTGATCGCGGAGTTGCTGGCGCTCAAGGCGGCTTTTTTGGAGAAAGCAGTTGAGTTTCACGACGTCATAAAAGTTGGTCGGACACAGTTGATGGATGCCTTGCCGATGCGGCTTGGCCATGAATTCAGAGCGTTTGGTGTGACTATTGGTGAGGATGCTGACCGCCTTGTTGAGGTTGCCAATTTATTGCGGGAAGTAAACCTTGGCGGCACTGCCATTGGCACCGGCCTCAACACACCGGAGGGATATGCCAAAATTGTTATTGAAAACCTGTCGGCAATATCAGGCGAGAAAATGATTGGTGCTGGTGATCTGATCGAGGCGACCTCGGACATGGGCGCATTCGTTACGTTTTCCGGTGTGTTAAAACGCGTCGCCGTCAAGCTTTCCAAAATATGCAATGATTTGCGTTTACTCAACAGTGGCCCAAGGGCTGGCTTTGGTGAAATCAAATTGCCTGCGGTTCAAGCAGGCTCATCAATCATGCCGGGCAAAGTTAATCCGGTCATGCCAGAGGTGGTCAACCAAATCGCTTATCAAGTGATCGGCAATGACCTCACTGTCACCATGGCGGCTGAGGCTGGTCAGCTTCAACTCAATGCGATGGAGCCGGTGATTGTTTTGAACATCCTGCAATCCATGCGTATGCTGACGCGCGGCATGAAAGTGCTACGTGAAAAGTGCGTTGTAGGCATTGAGGCAGATGCGGATCGTTGCAAATTTCTGCTGGAACATTCTTTGGTCGCTGTAACTGCGATCAATCCTTACGTCGGCTATGCAACTGCGAGCGAAGTGGCGAAGGAAGCGTTGAAGACTGGTCAATCTCTGCGTGCTGTCGTGTTGGCGCGAAGTTTGATGACTGAAGAACAATTGAACGACGCGTTTTCAACTGAAAACCTGTTGGGCCAAGTTACGATAAAGCATACAATCAGTTAGCTATTGCTATAAATTAAAAGCTCGAAAACGACTTTGAATCACGGTGCAGTCGGCATCATGCTGAGCGGTGTTTCATTGTTAAGCGCGATTGATGCACCCGGCCGCGATGCACCGGCCCATGAGGCGCAAGACGCTTGCAATGGCCACCCGCAGGTTACAGGTGTGTATCATTATCACAATCTCTCGCCTTGTTTGAATAACGCAAAGCAGCCAGACGGCAGCTCAAGCCTTCTCGGTTATGCCGTGAATGGTTTTGGTGTTTATGGGCCATTCGCTGCTGGCGAAAAAAACTCGACAGTAAAAATCTCGACGAATTCCACGGCAAAACAAGTGCTGTTCTTTGGGATGGTAAAGTGATGGACATGTATCACTATGTGGCTACAGACGATTTCCCCTATACAGTTGGCTGTATTCGCGGGACTGCTGATATGAAAGTGATGCAAATGTTGAGCGGGCCAAGACCGGGCTGGTTTGACTTTTTCAAAATTTCTGACTAGTCTGACTAGTCAGAATTGGAGTTTGATCATGAACAAGCATACCCGGGTCTGGTCTCTGCAAGACGCCAAAGCAAAATTCAGCGAAGTCGTGCGCCTAGCCCAGACCGAGGGGCCGCAGTTGGTGACTGTGCATGGAAGAGAAGCTGTAACGATTACATCTGCACCGAAACCTTCAATTGATGTCAAAGGCATGACGGGAGCGGAGTTTCTGAAATTGCTTCAGGCTGGACCGCCGATTGATTTCGACATTCCAGATTGGGAAACTGAGGGTGAGTTTCGGGAAATTAAATTTTGATAAGTTGGATCGTTGATACAAACATCATTTCAGAGACACGAAAGCCAAAGCCGAACCGTAATGTTGTCGAATGGATTAGCGCAACACCAACAGAACAACTTTTTACGACAGACGTAACCATTGCCGAAATTCTCTATGGCATAGAAATGCAACCAGATTTTGTTAAGGCAAAGTCACTTGCCATTTGGCTAGAGGCAAATGTGCGCCCGTTATTTGGTGGAAGAATATTAGCCATAGACGAAATAATACTTCTGCGCTGGCGCATAATATCTGGAAAACTGCAAGTTGCCAGAGAACCGACACCTCCTGGTGATTTATTGATTGCTGCAATTGCGATCGAAAACTCGTGCTGTGTCGCCACTCGCGATGTCGCTCCATTCGTTTCCTGCGGCATTCCAACTCTCAATCCTTTTACAGGAGAGCGTTTCAACGGCGCATAAAAAAACCCGGCACTCAGGCCGGATTTTGAATTTCAAAAATGCAGCACTTAGAGCGTCGGATAGTCGATGTGAATCGAAGGGGGTTCACAAATCAGTTTGAAGATGATTCAAGGTTTGCGGAGGACTTTGGTCATGTCGCAAG
>JAYVPZ010000436.1:0-4040 GCA_043757105.1 Aestuariivirga sp.
TCGGTTTGGTCGCGGCGCTAAGTGCATAAGAATTTGTTAATCAAGGTAAGCAAAAACGACTAATGTATGCAACACCTATTTTACTGGCGGATTCAAAGGCATAACGCCTATAAAACAGTCACAAAACACCCGATTAAAATGACTATCGTATCCATTAGTCATTTTATCTGATCTGTGTGAGATAGGGCACAGCCAGCTTTGACTCCGCCACCACAGCCACAATCTTCAACCGCGCCAGTGATTTTTGCGCCAGAATTTTCAAGTGATTTTCTAAGTAATCAGCAGCCGGATCAATCAGCCGCCGCTCAATCAAAGCAAACAAAGATCGATATTCATCAATGACAATTCGGTCTCGTGGCAGGCCCAATTTAATCAGCGCGCGGTTAGCGGCGTTGATCGGCAATTGAATGTTTCGAATGGTCGAAATCAACTCCACATTAGGTGCTTTGGCAATGCAGGTTTCCATCAAAGCCAATTCAAAATCTTCGGTGTCGCTGAACTCTGGCGCATTTTCATTTGCTCTTTTGCACAATTGTGCAATTTCCACATAGTCAATTGCTGATGCCGCAAGTTTCAAAGCCGCCGGTTCAAGAATACTGCGAATAGCAAATCGCTCTCGTACAGATTGGGCCGTGAGCGGCCCTGCAATCCAATGTGAACTCTGATTCTTTCTAATTAAGCCGCGCTCATTCAAACGGCTCAGCACATCGCGCACCACAGTTCGGCTCACACCCAAATACGTCCCCAGCTCAGTTTCAATAATGCGAAACTCACCAAAAATCAGACTGGAGGCCACAGCCTCTTCCACCTGATCATAAACTAACTCCCACATGCCACGGCTTTGCAGCGCGTCATCAACTTCATCGGAGATATGCAAATCAAGTTCGCGAATGTCTTGGCGCAAAGGCTCTGCACCTGAACCTGCAACCACAAACCCACGGCCCGGAAAGCGCTGCACCGCGCCTTCCTCTTCAAGAATTTTCAAAGCCATTTGGACGGGTGCGCGGCTTGATTTCATCAAATCCGCAATCGGTCCCTCCAGCAACACAAAGCCTGCCGGCAACCTTCCCGTCTTGATATTGGCGCGCAACACATCACTCACCAATACATAACGCTTCTGCATGATCTGCTTCATGGCGTGCCCTTGCGCACGCTATCAGCAAACCGCGTCCAAGCCCGCGCCGCATAATTATGTTCGTCCATCACAGTATTCCACACGGCGATGCGATTGGCCCGGTCCCAATGCGCACCACCGGAACGTCGCGTACCGAGCTTCACTACAGTCCGACCATCAGCGCCCGGCAAATCACTTTGTGCCTCTTCACCACGATACCAATAGCCCCATTCATCTTTGCTGAGCGATGCTTCAACTGGATCAACAACCGAAAAATAATAGCCTTGCCGCGCCATCACAGCCCCTGCCCAACCATCAAGCCACCAATTCATATATTCATAAGCCATGTCGAGAGCGGCACCATCCAAGCCTCGCCGCAAACTCATGCCTCCATGCCAAGCACGATAACCTTCAAGTGGCGCAGACTCCAAAAAATGCGGTGCTTCGCCGCCGAGATTGCCATAAGCCGCTGACCACATGCTCTGCACGGTCACTTTATGATTGCGTACCAATTGGCTTGCTTCTTCTGCCGTGCGCCACATTGTATGGAAAAACCTTTTTTGCCGCCGGTCTTCCAATATCGCCATCAGCTGATCGACTTCCGCCACGCTCATATTGCCAATATCAGAAAAATTCATTTCGCCTGCAGCTTCTGCAGCCAAAGCCGCATCAAAAATGCCAATCGCAGGTTCATCCACAAATGCAATGCACCCTTTGGCGCGCGGATCAAGCAGCCAGCTCCAGCTTTCAGTATTGCGCTGCGTGTAACCAAACACCCGCGCATCATAACCAAACGAGTCGAGATTATAGACCGTGGGCAGCATCGAAATGTAACGCCCTTGCTCTGATCCCAATTGATCGCTCTGCTGTACATAGAGCTTCTTCACTGGCGCATCGCCGTGCCCGCGCCAAGCATAGCGGCTAATGCCCCCGCGCTTAGTAAGATCACTGATTTTGTCCCAAGCCGAAATGCGCTGCGTGTCGATGGGTTGCAACGACCCCCAGAACCAAACAATATCCAAATTGTGAAAGCACTGGTCATATACATCATAGGCATAAGGGTTCAGGGCGGCCTTGCCCTGGCAGGAAACAAAATCGAGAACTTCAAAATCCAACCCAAAGCCCAAGTCAGCCTCAGCCTTTTCTTTCACTTGATCCAACAAAGTGACAGCCGTGCCCAAAACCCGCAAGCGCCGCGTCTTGATAATGGCAGGTGATGAGAGCTCAGTTAAGGGTAAAGATTGATCCATCCCACCTGCCTATCACTGATGGACCTGCGCCTCAATCGTCACCACACCAGCGTCGTTCACAATCACCGCACCTTCATTGTTCGAGAGTACACGGAAAGTTTGGCCAGCAATCAGCGGCGATACACAGCGATAATCAAAAACACGCGGCACATGACCTTGCAATGTTGCAAGCTGGTTGAGCGTCAATGCCGCCTGTATTGGCCCATGAACCAGCAACCCAGCATAGCCTTCCACCTGTTGCGCATAGGGAAGATCATAATGAATGCGGTGGCCATTAAAAGTCACTGATGAAAATCGGAACAGTAACAATGGTGTCGCCTCAACCCGCCATTCCAACTTACCTTTAAGCGCTTCGACAGACGGCTTTGGTTGCGCGCTTTCAAGGCTGGCTTCACGATAGAGAATATCATGACGTTCACGAATGGCCAATGCGCCATTGCCATAAATCTCGTGCAAAACGGAAATAAAACAAAGCGCACCCTTCTTGCCCTGCCGGGATTTCACATCAGAAATTGTCGACACCCGCTTAACGTTGTCACCCAAACGCAAAGGCTTTAAAGTTTTAATCTGCCCACCCGCCCACATCCGGCGCGGCAAAGGCACCGGCGGCAGAAACACACCCTTTGCTTCCGCTCCATCTGGCCCCAACTCTGCAATGTTTTGCCGTGGTAGAGCCACACACCAATGTAAGCCCGGCGGACATTCATCATCCGTCTTAGGTTTGAACAAGTGCGGAGAAAGTGTTGAGCGATACTCATCCTGCAAGCGCTGCGTGATCAGATCTTCGCGTGTCACCGATTTACCAATCCAGTTCTCAAAATTCCCGCTCATGCTGCAAACTCGCGTCTGATTTTTGTCGTATGCTCACCAAGCCCTGGAATAGGCCGCGCCACAAAAACCACACGCCCGGCAGGCAAAGGCACATTAATCATCGTGCCATCGGCCAAAGGCACAGAAAATTTGCGCAAAGCTTTATGCCGCGCTGCATCGGCCACCGTTGAAACGCGCGCCCAAGCAAGGCGATTGGCTTCCAGCTTTGCAATCGCCTCAGCACAACTCAATTTCTCAAAAACCTGCGACACTTCCACATCAACCAATCCGCGATTGGCAACACGTTGCGCGTTTGTTTTAAAACGCATGTGTTTGGTAAGTTCAGGTTGCTCCAACACACCCTCACAAAACCGCGCCCATTCAAGATTATTCTGAATGGCAATAATCACCTCACCATCCAAACATGTGAACGGCGCATAAGGATAGATGCTGGCATGAGATAGGCCATGCCGATGTGTTTCTTTGCTGCCATATTCCAAATGCAACAGCGGCACACTCATCCAATCCGCCATAGAGTCAAACATCGCCACTTCAATCGCCCTGCCCTTGCCTGTCATTCCACGCGCAATCAGCGCCTCCAAAACCATCGCATGCGCGTTCATGCCCGTGGCAATATCAGCTACCGAGACGCCAACCTTGCTCGGCACATCAGGCGTGCCAGTTACAGCGCAAATGCCACTCTCTGCTTGGATCAGCATGTCATAAGACCGCATGTCGCGGTAATCCGTATCTTGCCCATAGCCTACGATATCAACCGCAATGATACGCGGATGCGCCTTCACCAATTGCGTTGCTGATAGCCCCATGCGCTCTGCTGCACCCGGAGCCAAATTCTGCACAAACAC
>JAYVPZ010000437.1:0-4040 GCA_043757105.1 Aestuariivirga sp.
TCGGTTTGGTCGCGGCGCTAAGTGCATAAGAATTTGTTAATCAAGGTAAGCAAAAACGACTAATGTATGCAACACCTATTTTACTGGCGGATTCAAAGGTATAACGCCCATAAAACAGTCATAAAACATCTAATTAAAATGACTACCGTATCCATTAGTCATTTTATCTGATCTGTGTGAGATAGGGCACAGCCAGCTTTGATTCCGCCACCACAGCCACAATCTTCAACCGCGCCAATGATTTTTGCGTCAGAATTTTCAAATGATTTTCTAAGTAATCAGCAGCCGGATCAATCAACCGCCGCTCAATCAAAGCAAACAAAGATCGATATTCATCAATGGCAATCCGGTCTCGTGGCAGGCCCAATTTAATCAGCGCGCGGTTGGCCGCGTTGATGGGCAATTGAATGTTTCGAATGGTCGAAATCAATTCGGCATTCGGTGCCTTGGCAATGCAAGTTTCCATCAAAGCCAATTCAAAATCTTCGGTGTCGCTAAACTCTGGCGCATTTTCATTTGCTCTTTTGCACAATTGAGCAATTTCCGCATAGTCAATCGCTGATGCTGCAAGCTTTAACGCCGCCGGTTCAAGAATACTGCGAATAGCAAATCGCTCGCGCACAGATTGGGCGGTGAGCGGTCCTGCAATCCAATGTGAGCTCTGATTCTTTCGGATTAACCCGCGCTCATTCAAACGGCTCAGCACATCGCGCACCACAGTTCGGCTCACACCCAAATGTGTCCCAAGCTCTGTTTCAATGATGCGAAATTCGCCAAAAATCAGACTGGAGGCAACCGCCTCTTCAACCTGATCATAAACCAATTCCCACATGCCGCGGCTTTGCAGCGCATCATCAACTTCATCTGAGATATGCAAATCAAGTTCACGAATATCTTGCCGCAAAGGCTCTGCAATCGAACCCGCCACCACAAACCCACGGCCGGGAAAGCGATGTACAACGCCTTCTTCTTCAAGAATTTTCAATGCCATTTGCACAGGTGCGCGGCTTGATTGCATCAAATCAGCAATCGGCCCTTCCAGCAACACAAAGCCCGGCGGTAACCTTCCCGTTTTGATATTGGCGCGCAGCACGTCACACACCAGCTCATAACGCTTCTGCATGGTCTGCTTCATGGCGTACCCTTGCGCACGCGGTCGGCAAACCGCGTCCAAGCCCGCGCTGCATAATTATGTTCATCCATCACAGTGTTCCAAACGGCAATGCGATTTACGCGGTCCCAATACGCTCCCCCTGAACGCCGCGTACCAAGCTTCACGACAGTCCGACCATCAGCGCCCGGCAAATCACTTTGTGCCTCTTTACCATGATACCAATAGCCCCATTCATCTTTGCTGAGCGATGCTTCAACTGGATCAATAACCGAAAAATAATAGCCTTGTCGCGCCATCACAGCCCCTGCCCAGCCATCAAGCCACCAATTCATATATTCATAAGCCATATCAAGAGCCGCACCATCCAAGCCGCGCCGCAAACTCATGCCGCCATGCCAAGCGCGATAACCTTCAAGTGGTGCAGATTCCAAAAAATGCGGTGCCTCGCCCTCCAAATTGCCATAAGCCGCTGACCACATGCTTTGCACGCCCACGTTATGATTGCGTACCAATTGACTGGCATCTTCTGCCGTTCGCCACATGGTGTAGAAAAACCCTTTTTGCCGTCGGTCTTCCAAAATCGCCATCAACTGATCAACTTCAGCAACACTCATATTGCCGATGTCAACAAAGTTCATTTCGCCTGCGGCTTCTGCCGCCAAAGCTGCATCAAAAATCCCAATCGCAGGTTCATCCACAAATGCAATGCGCCCTTTGGCGCGTGGATCAAGCAGCCAGCTCCAGCTTTCAGCATTGCGCTGCGTGTAACCAAACACCCGCGCATCATAACCAAACGAGTCGAGATTATAGACCGTGGGCAGCATCGAGATATAGCGCCCTTGCTCTGATCCCAACTGATCGCTCTGTTGCACGTAAAGTTTCTTCACTGGCGCATCACCATGCCCGCGCCACGCATAGCGACTAATGCCCCCGCGCTTTGTGAGATCACTGATCTTGTCCCAAGCCGAAATGCGCTGTGTGTCGATAGGTTGCAACGACCCCCAGAACCAAACAATATCCAAATTGTGAAAGCACTGGTCATAGACATCATAGGCATCAGGGTTCAGGGCGGCCTTGCCTTGGCAAGACACAAAATCAAGAACTTCAAAATCCAAGCCAAAGCCCAAGTCAGCCTCAGCCTTTTCTTTCACTTGGTCCAACAACGTGACAGCCGTGCCCAAAACCCGCAAGCGCCGCGTCTGGATAATGGCAGGTGATGAGAACTCAGTTACGGGCGAAGATTGATCCATCCCACATGCCTATCACTGATGCGCCTGCGCCTCAATCGTCACCACGCCAGCGTCATTCACAATCAACGAAGCTTCGGCATTCGATAGAACACGGAATGTTTGACCAGCAATTAATGGCGATACACAGCGATAGTCAAAAACGCGGGGTACTTTTCCATGCAATGTCGAAATCTGATTAAGCGTCAAAGCCGCCTGCATCGGCCCATGCACCAACAAGCCGCCGTAACCTTCCACTTGTTGCGCATAGGGAAGATCATAATGAATGCGGTGGCCATTAAATGTGACGGATGAAAACCGAAACAACAACAAAGGCGTCGCCTCAACCCGCCATTCCAAATCACCTTTAGGCGCTTCGACAGGTGGCTTTGATTGCGCACTTTCAATACTCGCTTCACGATATAAAATGTCATGGCGTTCACGAATAGCCAATGCGCCGTTGCCAAAAATCTCATGCACAACCGAGATAAAAAAAAGTGCTCCGGTCTTGCCTTGCCGGGATTTCACATCCGAAATTGTCGACACCCGTTTAACGTTATCACCCAAACGCAAAGGCTTTAGAGTTTCAATCTGCCCACCCGCCCACATGCGGCGTGGCAATTGCACCGGCGGCAGAAACGCGCCTTTTGCTTCCGCTCCATCTGGCCCTAACTCTGCAATATTTAGCCTTGGCAAAGCCACACACCAATGAAAGCCCGGCGGGCATTCATCATCCGGTTTGGGTTTGAATAAGTACGGAGAAAGTGTTGAGCGATACTCATCCTGCAAACGCTGGGTAATCACATCTTCGCGTGTCACCGATTTACCAATCCACTTCGCAAAATTCTCGCTCATGCCGCAAACTCGCGTCTGATTTTTGTCGTATGCTCGCCGAGCCACGGAATAGGCCGCGAAGCAAATGCCTCTCGTCCCGCAGGCAGTGCCATTTCAATCATCGTTCCATCAGCAAGTGGTACAGAAAATTTGCGCAGAGCTTTGTGCCGTGCCGCATCAGCCATCGTTGAAACCCGCGCCCACGCAATGCCATTGGCTTCCAGCTTAGCAACCACTTCAGCACAACTCAATTGCGCAAAAACCCGCGCCACTTCCATATCAACCAATAGGCGATTGGCAACACGTTGCGCGTTTGATTCAAAACGTAAATCATTGGACAGCGCTGGGCGCTGCAACACACCCTCACAAAAACGCACCCACTCAAGATTATTCTGAATGGCAATAATCACTTCACCATCCAAACATAAGAACGGTGCATAAGGATAGATGCTGGCATGAGACAGGCCATGCCGATGTGTTTCTTTACCACCATATTGCAAATGCAAAAGCGGCACACTCATCCAATCGGCCATTGAATCAAACATCGCTACTTCAATCGCCTTGCCCTTGCCCGTTATCCCACGCGCAATCAGCGACTCCAAAACCATCGCATGCGCATTCATGCCAGTGGCAATATCAGCCACCGAAACGCCAACTTTGCTTGGAACCTCAGGCGTACCAGTGACTGCGCAAATGCCACTCTCGGCTTGGATCAGCATGTCATAGGCCCGCATATGGCGGTAATCCGTATCTTGCCCATAGCCCACAATATCAACCGCAATGATACGCGGATGCGCCTTCACCAATTGCGTTGCTGATAGCCCCATGCGCTCTGCTGCACCCGGAGCCAAATTCTGCACAAACAC
>JAYVPZ010000438.1:0-4034 GCA_043757105.1 Aestuariivirga sp.
TCAAAATATTGAGTTTGATTGATGCCAGTTTGGTGGCCAGTCTTGTGGTGATGGTGATTATTTCTGGTTATGAAAATTTTGTGAGCAAGTTTGACAATGCCGAAGGTGGCGAACTTTCTTTTCTCGGTAAAATTGATGCGAGCTCTTTGAAGATTAAAGTGGCATCGACGATTGTAGCAATTTCTTCAATTCATCTTTTGCAGATATTCCTCAATGCGGACAAATATACAGATAGCAAAATTATGTGGCTAACGATTGTGCATATGGCTTTTGTTTTGTCAGCTTTACTGCTCGCTTATATTGACCGTGTCATGACTTCGACCAAAAAGGACAAGGGAGAATAATCCATAATGCCTAAAACCTATCTGGGTGGCTGTTTATGCGGACATATTCGGTTTGAGGCTTCTGGATCTGCGGAAAAGCCGCACACCTGTTCATGCAAGATGTGTCAGCGCCATTCGGGTGCGCTGACAACAACGTGGGTTGAGTTTCCCAAAGCTTCGGTGAAGTGGGTGGGGCCGGGCGGTGCGCCTGCAACATATGGGTCATCTGATTATTCTAGCCGCGCTTTTTGTAAAAAGTGCGGCAGCACGCTTGGCGCGCTTGATGATAATCCGGTTGTTGCTTTGGTTTTAGGGGTGTTCGATAAGCCGAATGCCAAGGAGCTTAAACCCACCTATCATTCGTATAAGGGCGGTCGCCCAAAGTGGTGGCACGTGGACATTGGTGATTGAGCTAATTTTTTTCGCAGGTGCCATTGGTCATCGTCTCTCCTGACTTAAGAGGCACCACCGAGACGACTTTCTGTAGATCGGTTTCGCATTTAAACGTTGTTGAAAGTTGATCTGCCATTTCGCGGGCTTTGGCATTGGCATTTGGGTAAGCGCCTTCGACGACGGCAATGTGGCAGGAATTGGCTGGTTCAATTTTGGTGACCACCAGCCAGGTTTTGGTTTTGGCCGAGTCTTCTGGGTCGTATGATACTGTCCAACGCTGAATTGCTGCGATGGGTTTGCCTTTATCTAAACGCCATTCAACTGTGGTATTGATGCTATTAAATCCGCCGAAGGTTTGATGAGCGGCACAATGGTTTTCTGGATTAGCGCCAAAGGCAACTGTGGTGCGCAAGTCGCCTTCAGCAAAATAGATTTTTAACTTACCGTAACCTTTACAGAGACTAGATCCACCGTCCTCTTCATCAGGAACAGGGGTATGCAACACTTTGCATTTTTTGAGATCAAAACTAGTGTAGACGCTGGTGTTGGCGGCAACTGCCAGATTTGGTGCAATTAGAAATAAAACAACCGTCAGTAGCTTTTTCATCGCTTCAAACCATTTCAGATTATCTTGAAGGTCTATCCAGCGTTTGAGAAGAACAGCTTTGGCCAATATTCTTGAACTAATATTTCCAAAAATTGGAGACCAATGAACACAAATATCGGTGAGATATCCATCCCACCTAAATCAGGCAACAGACGCCGAATAGGTCTGGAAACTGGTTCAGTAAGGCCAAGGAGTGTTCTATAAATTTGCCGAACAGTTTGGTTATTGTTGTTGATGATGTTGAACTGGAAAAGCCAGCTCATCACAATCATAGCAACGAAGACCCATTTGTAGAGGGATATAAGCGTGAGGATTAACCATTCTAAGGCGTGCATGACTGTCTTTCAAAATGTTATGTTTTAGATGTAATGCCGCGCTGGCAGACATGCAAGTCTGCGTTTATCAAAGCTCAGAAAGCGCCTGTTCAATATCGGCCACCAGATCATTCACATTTTCAATGCCGATGGAAAAGCGCACCAGATTATCGGGTGTTAGGCTTGTTGGGCCTTCGACGGTTTTGCGGTGTTCTGCTAAGCTTTCAACACCACCTAATGACGTGGCGGGGGTTACGACTTTGAGGCGGGTGCAGAATTTTTGCGAAGCGGCGTAATCTGCTTTCAGCAAAATGCTCATCATGCCGCCATAGCCATTGGTCATTTGGCGTTTGGCAATGTCGTGGCCTTCATGAGTGCCAAGGCCTGGGTATAAAACTTTTTCTACCTTAGGATGATTTGAGAAATGCCGCGCGATGGCCAGAGCATTGGCCGATGCTTGGGCATAGCGAACATAAAGCGTGCGCATGCCGCGCATCAGCAGGTAACATTCGAATGGGGGAAGAGGCGAGGAGGTTTTGCTGCGGATTGAAATCATTTCTTCCCAGCGGGCATTTTTTTCGCGGGTGACTAACACACCGCCCAATACATCGGAATGACCGTTGAGATATTTGGTAACGGAGTGGAACACGATGTCAGCACCGAGCGTCAGGGGCTGTGTGGTGACTGCGGCGAGGGCCGTGGAGTCAACCGCTAAAATTGCTCCCACTTTATGCGCGGCTTTGGCGGCAGCCTCAATGTCGATGACCGTCCATGTTGGGTTGGTTGGTGTTTCGATCCAGACAACATCAGTTTTTGTTGTGAGTGATTTTTCCAGCGCCGTGCGGTCATTGGCATCAAATAAAGTTAGGGTGATACGGCCTTTATCACGCAGGCGCTCCAGCCAATTGCGTGTGCCATAATACATGGAATTGCAGGCTGCCACATGACCGCCCATCGGTACGGTTTCAAGTAGTATTGATATTGCCGACATGCCTGAAACAAAGAGCAGCGCCGCCGTTCCTTTTTCTAAAGCGGCAATGGTGTCTTCCGCCTGCCACACATTTGGGCTGCCGGAACGCACATAATTTTCCTTCAACAGTGGCGCATAGTTTTCATCGCGGGCGTAGGTGGTGGACAGATAAATTGGCGGTACGACCGCACCCGTGGCTGCGTCGATAGCGCGAAGTGCATGGGCGGCGATAGTTTCGGGACGGTGCGTGTGGTTGGACATTTATAACTCGTTGTTGGTGGCAAAACGTCCTCTACCGCAAGGCGGGAGAGGAAAGGGGCCCATTGCAAAGCAATCGGATAGGTGAGGGGCAGTTTAAAAGCGAAGAGACCCTCATCTATCCCATCTCACTTGCGTTCGATGGGCCCCTTTCTTCTCCCGCTGTCGCGGGCGAAGACGAGTTACTTAGGGGTAAAGCTTGGCCTTTGTCCACGGTGACGTCTGATCGGCGCGGCGGAATACAACACGGTCATGCAATCTAAACGGGCGGTCATGCCAAAATTCTATACTCAATGGCAGAATGCGAAAGCCGCTCCAATGGGGCGGGCGGGGCACGTTTCCGATTGCGTATTTTGCGGTGTACATGGCAACAGCGGTTGCCAATGCAAGCGGGCCTTCGAGAGGGCGCGATTGTTGCGAGGCCCAAGCGCCGATGCGGCTGTCACGCGGGCGGGAATTAAAATATTCATCGGCTTCGGCGTCTGTGACTTTTTCAATCACGCCACGCATGCGCACTTGGCGGCGCAGCGACTTCCAATGAAAGTTTATTGCAGCCTTCATGGCGCTTTGCACTTCTTGGCCTTTTTGGCTTTGATAGTTGGTGTAAAACACAAAGCCACGATCATCAAAACCTTTCAATAAAACCATGCGCACATTGGGCAGGCCTTCCTCATCAACCGTGGCCAATGACATTGCGTTAGGATCGTTGATCTCTTTGGCTTCGGCTTCTTTCAGCCATTCAGCAAACAGGTTGAAGGGATCATTTCGTTCGGTAAAACCAAAGGAAGCGGTGAGAATGCTCATATCTTTTATTGCCATGATGGGCCTTTAACGCTCCGCAACTGCTTTCAGATTTGCAAGGCCTTCCTCAAAATCTTTGCCCACCATTTTGTCCATATTCATGAACATATGCATGACTTTCATCATCAGGTTTAACGGCCCACGCATTTCCCAGCGGACATGGGTTGAGCTGCCTTGCGGGGTGAGTGCGAATTGAGTGATGTTGCTGGCCTTGAAAGGTTTCAAGAAATTGAGGTTGAGTTCAACAACTTTTGACGGTTCTGAACGGATAATTTCCATATTACCTTCGCCAACCTTTTTGTTGCCGATCCAAGAATAATATGAGCCTTTGCCACTGGCTGGGCCCTTGAAAGTTTTCTTCATTTCAA
>JAYVPZ010000439.1:0-4023 GCA_043757105.1 Aestuariivirga sp.
TAAAGCATGGCGTGGCTTGAATTGGCCATACTCGCAGCCAAAAGAAACAATGTGAAATGCGAGCCAAATAAAAATTTTAAAGCTGCACCAAACTCCAAGGCACTTGCATGGTGTTTAACAACATCTCGTTCCGGGTCTTGCGGCAACATGAATGTGGCGATAACTGAAAACACCTGCGCATCAGCAATCAACCAGACCGTTTCAAGTGCAGAAAGCCTCGTCAGCAAAGCTCCAGCCACCAGACTGCCCGTTAGAAAACTAATCGAAGCCCAAAGCCGCAATCGCCCAAAATCAAGCCCCAGGGCAGCGCTTGCATCCACGCCAAACCCTTCAATCAACGGATTGACCGGAGCAAAGAAAAACGCGCCCCACAGCGAAACCATCAAAATTTCATAAAAGCCGTCCGTAAATGGCAAGGTCATGTAACCCAGCAGGGCAACAACCGCACAAAACTGAATAACGACGCGACGATTGCCGGTGCGGTCCGCCAGCAAAGCGAAAATAGGCGCACCCAAAATGCGCACCGCCATCATGCCTGCAATCACACTGGCAATTTGACTGACCGATAAGCCTTTAGCATGCAACCAAAGTGGCAAAAACGGCAATTGCACACCATTGCCGATCATCAGCAGGGCATAACAAGCCGAAAAACGAATTTTAAATCTCTGCGCCGTCATTTATTTTAGGAATTAAACCAAACATTCACCAGTTTCTACGAATATCCACGCAGGGTGCGCATGTGTTAAGCGCAGGCTTAGGTAAGTTGTGTGTGGAGTAAACGTAATGAGTGGGCAACAACTGGGTTTTCCAGAATCTCTTGATGAAATCTTAAACGTCGTAAAGGAAACGCCGCGCGGGCGCTGGTTCATCGAAGCCTATACCAACCGCGTTCAAACCAGTGGCACAGCCACAATTTTGTCTGCCATCGGTAAACTTGAAACCAATCTGCAATCCATGAGCAGCAACGGTGCTGATGCCGCATTGCTCCAAAAAGCCCGTCGCCACATTGAGCAGGCCCGGGCTGAAATCGCCAGTTCAGAATTAGGTCATCCATCACTTACTGCCGAAGGCCAGCTTTTTGCTAAACTAGCTGAACTTTCGCGCAAAGCGTTCTCCGAACCAGGCATTGAGCAACCCGGTATTGCCAAAAATGTTGATCGCGCCTTGCGCCTTGTGGCTGATCTTGATCAAGACTTGGGCACAACGCTGGTGCCAATGCCTGTGGCGGCGACAAAACCAGCCGTGCAATATTTCAAGCAGGACGATGATATTTTCGAGCCAGCTCCAGCTGCATCAAAAATTTCAACTGCCAAAGCGCCAAAAATCGTTGAAACCACGCCTCGTGGGGCAAAGCTCGTGATCCAACATATTGATCTCGGCCGAAACGAAACATCACAATCAGTAGCAACTGAAGCAGATGCGCTTTTAAAAACCGAACCTCCGGTTTTCCAAACGCCTGCGCATGTTGTAGCAGACAATACGCCGCCTGAACCCTCCCGCATCGTAATCATTCGCCGCAAGGCAGAAGACGTTATGGAGCTGCCTTTGGTAGAGGATACAGCAGAAGAAGTGGTTTCAGCGGCCTAATTTTGCGGCGCTCGAACAAATATTTGTGAAAGCGCGGGCAAACCGCCATAATTAAGGCACTCTTTACCAAGATCGGAGAGTCTGCCGCAAGTAAGGTTTGTGAGAAGTCGAAATTGTATAACTCAAAATTAAATCGCCGCTCTTTCCTGTCGCTGTTTGCATTGGCGCCCTTTGGTTTGGCCAATGCGGCGCGTGCTGAAGACCCTGCAAATATAGGATCTATCACGTCGATTGCCCCGCGCATCGCTATGCAGGGCAAACTGGCCACGCGAACAGAAGTTGTTCAAGGCCAAGGCCAAGCTCCAATGCTTAGCTTGGGTTCATTGGCGGCACTTGATAGCGCCATCGGCATATATGAAGAAATTGTGGCCGGTGGCGGCTGGCCCGAAATGCCTAAAATGAAATATGATAGAACGTCAAAGCCAGCTGATATTTTCCGCTTGCGTCAACGTTTGGTGCGCGAGGGCTATCTCGAAATTGAATCACTCGCTGCGGCAGATTCCGGAAAATATGAGTCAACACTAACGTCGGCCATAAAGTCCTTCCAATTCAACCATGGCTCCAATCCAAGTGGCAAGATGGATGATCGCACCCGTGCGGAAATGAACATCACAGCCGAGGCAAGGCTATACTCTCTTCAAGAAAATCGCCCTCGCGTAGTTGAGCATCTGAAGGATTTGGGCCCGCGTTATGTAGCCGTCAACATTCCAGCAGTGCAGTTGGAAACCGTTGAACTTGGCGAAATTTATTCGCGCCACAACGTAGTAGTTGGAAAGCTCGAACGCCCCACTCCATCACTTAAAAGCAAAATCAGCGATATCGTTTTCAATCCCTTCTGGAACGCGCCTGCTTCTATCGTCGCCAAAGACATCATTCCAAAATATCTCAAAGATCCAAATTATCTTGATCAAATGGGCATCCGTGTGATTGACGGTGAAAACGGCATGGAAGTTGAACCATCAAGCGTTGATTGGGAAACCACAGCTGCTGATCGTTTCCAATTCCGCCAAGACCCCGGCGAGCACAATGCTTTGGCCACGATGAAAGTCAATTTCCCAAACAAATTTATGGTGTATATGCACGACACGCCACACCGCGAACTTTTTGCAGGCAATGCACGTTTTGAAAGTTCAGGCTGCGTGCGCGTGGATCAAGTGGCAGTCATGATCAATTGGATTCTTGGCGGTCAAGACGGAATTGACGGAACTCGCATTGAAGAAATCACAGCTGCAGGTGAAACCATTGAAACCAAAGTACAAA
This sequence comes from Aestuariivirga sp., assembly GCA_043757105.1. GTDB lineage: Bacteria > Pseudomonadota > Alphaproteobacteria > Rhizobiales > Aestuariivirgaceae > Aestuariivirga. Next base: position 2,848 of record JAYVPZ010000439.1, read on the forward strand.
AACAAACCGATGTACGTTTTATGTATTTGACCGCTTGGGCAACCGAAGATGGGCGCGTGAACTTCCGCCCCGATGTTTATAAGCTCGACGGCAAAAACTTCATCCTTGGTCAGCCCGATCCGGTTGTGGCACTTTGACTTAATGTAACTTATTGAATTTCATATCTCTGTCGCCTAAACAGAGTGCATGAAATTCCAAACACCTTACATCCATATCTTCAAGCAGGGCGATGCCTCAAAGCATCCTCTTTTGTTGCTGCACGGTACAGGTGGCAATGAACATTCACTTCTCGAATTAGCCAAAGCGGTTGCCCCCGACCGTTCAATTATTTCCCCTCGTGGGCTAGTAAACGAAAATGGCAATTTACGCTTTTTCAAACGCTTTGCCGAGGGTCATCTTGATGAAGATGATATACGCTTCCGTAGCGATGAACTGTGTCAATTCATAACCGGGTCAAAAACAGCATACAATATTTCCTCACCTATTGCCCTTGGATATTCAAATGGGGCGAATGTTGCTTTGGCGATGCTTATTTTGCAGCCAGATATTTTGAGCGGTGCAGTTTTAATGCGTTCAATGGCGCCGTACAAACAAATGCCAGATGTTGATCTCAAGCAAAAACCGATACTGCTATTGAATGGTGCGCAAGATCAGATGATCCCAATCTCTGCCACTGAAAATTTGGTAAACACATTGACGAAGAGCAACACTAATTTAGTTCGCGAAATTCTGTCGACAGGCCATGGCCTCACACAAGCTGACATCATTTACACGACCCAATTTTTGAAAGAACAAAACTAATGCAACTCAATGGCTTCCATCACCTCACCGCTGTCACAGCCGACGCCCGACGCAACCACGCTTTTTATACCAAGACTCTTGGCATGCGCATGGTCAAAAAAACTGTGAACCAGGACGATACCACGGCCTATCATTTGTTTTATGCGGATGCAAAAGGCAGCGCTGGAACCGACATCACTTTCTTTGATTGGCCCACAGGCCCGCAGCGTCGTGGCACCCATGAAGTGGTGCGCACTGGTTTGCGTATCAAGGGAGAGGCGGCTTTCAAATGGTGGGAAGAACATTTCAAAGCCAACAATGTGAAAGCCGAAAACATCACAGAAGAAAACGGCCGTAATGTTATTCACTTCGAAGATTTTGAAGGCCAGCGCCTGA
>JAYVPZ010000440.1:0-4006 GCA_043757105.1 Aestuariivirga sp.
GCATCTGTAGAACTCAAGAATATAGTCAAAAAATATGGTGATGTTGAAGTTGTCCATGGGGTCGATTTGCAAATCAATGATGGCAGTTTCGTCGTTCTACTCGGGCCATCAGGCTGCGGAAAATCAACTCTGCTGCGGATGATTGCAGGCCTTGAATCCGTTACAGGTGGTGACGTCGAAATTGCCGGCCAGCGTGTCAATCAGAAACACCCCAAAGACCGCAACATCGCCATGGTGTTTCAAAACTATGCGCTCTATGCGCATATGACTGTCAAAGATAACATGGCTTTTTCGATGACGCTTGCAAAACGTCCGCAAAGTGAGATTGACGAAAAAACAGCTTGGGCTGCCAAAATTCTAAACCTTGAACCCTATCTGGCTCGCTATCCGCGCGAGCTTTCAGGCGGTCAACGCCAGCGTGTTGCCATGGGCCGCGCCATTGTGCGCGATCCTGCGGTGTTTTTGTTCGACGAACCGCTTTCAAATCTTGATGCCAAGCTGCGTGTGCAAATGCGCACAGAAATCAAAGACCTTCATGAACGGCTGAAGACAACAACCGTTTATGTGACCCATGATCAGATTGAAGCAATGACCATGGCCGATAAGATCGTGATTTTACGTGATGGTGTGATTGAACAGCAAGGCACACCGCTCGAAGTTTATGATCGACCCAATAATCTGTTTGTGGCACAATTCATTGGTTCGCCATCGATGAATTTGATTGAAGGCAAAGCTCAGGGCAATCATGTGTTGACGGCTGCTGGCACAAAACTGCCTCTGCCTAAATCGCACAAAGCAACAATGGGTCAAGACGTGATCTATGGCATTCGCCCTGAGGATTTGACACTTGGAAAAGGCATCAAGGCCAAGATCACGGTAACTGAACCGACAGGGCCGGAAATCCATGTTTATTCTGAGTTAGAAAAAACTGAAATTTGCGCCATCATTCGTGATCGTCAAGTTTTCAAGCGCGACAGCATTGTTGAGTTTGCGCCCAATCTCGACAAAATTCACTTATTCGATTCCACAACGAAAATGGCAATCAGATGAAAACCGTCACCATCTTTGGTGCGGGCGTTATGGGCTCGGCCATGGCATTGCCGTTCCATGATCGTGGATTTAATGTTCGTTTGGTGGGCACGCACTTGGATGGAGCTATTATTGAAAGTGTGAAAGCCAAACATTTTCATTCGTCATTGAAGGTTACTTTACCAAACACAGTACAAGCTTTTTCCCATGGTGAGCTTGGAGTGGCAATTGGTGACGACACCGATCTGATCTTGCTCGGTGTTTCTTCTTTGGGAATCAATTACGCGATTGAACGTCTTTCGGAAATATTGACAAAGCCAGTTCCAATCTTGATGATTACCAAAGGCATGCAAGCAGAAACAAATTTGCTCACAAGCTTGCCTGTGGTTGTGGCAAAATCTTTGAGCGCAAAATTGGATGTCGGCGTTTCCATCGCTGCAATAGCTGGCCCTTGCATCGCAGGCGAACTAGCCGTGCGCCGATCGACTGGAACAGTGATTGTCTCACATGATGCGGCACTTGCGGCGTACCTGTGCGATGCATTGGAAACTGACTATTATCATCCACGTGTATCGACCGATATGATTGGTGTTGAAACCTGTGCGGCATATAAAAACTTTTACGCCATCGCGGTCGGTTGGGCACATGGCGCTTTGGAGCAGTTGGCGTCAGCCGAAAATAGTTCAAAAAATAATAATGCAGCCTCGATCATATTTGATCAAGCCGTGCGCGAAATGATGGCGCTGACACTGGCGCTGGGTGGCAAGGCCGAAAGCGTTTGGGGCATGGCTGGTGTGGGTGATCTTTATGTGACCTGCCAAGCGGGTCGTAATTCAAGGCTGGGCAATCATTTGGGGCGCGGGTTAAGTTACGATCAAGTGCGCCAAGGCCCTATGCAAGGCGAGACGATTGAAGGTGCTGATCTGGGCAGGGCCACGGCAAAATCATTGCAAGCTATGATGGAGAACGGAAAGCTTTCCAAAGATGCCATGCCGCTCACCCAAGCTTTGCTAGCCACGTTGACATCCGACGCACCGCTCAATATTCCGTGGCAGTCTTTTCACCGCATGCACTGAGGATTGAAACATGGATAAGCCGATATTCGATGTCTCAACCAATTTTGATCCCGAAGAACAATTAGCAACACGCGCGGCTTGGCTTTATTTTTTGGGCGGCAACACGCAGGCCGAGATTGGAAGGAAATTAGGGCTCAATCGTATCCGTATCAACCGCCTGCTGGCCGTGGCCCGTGATCTGGGTCTGGTGCAAATCAAAGTAACAGGGCGGTTGGCTGGCTGCATTGGACTTGAAGAAAAGCTCAAGGAAAAATTTAATCTCACTCATGCTGTTGTTGTTCCCACGCCGATCCATGCCGAACAATTACCACAAGTCATCGGCAACGCGGCTGGCCACTATTTGGGATCGCAACTTAAAGATAATATGTCGGTGGGCGTTGGCTGGGGCAAAACCTTGCGCCATTCATTGCGCTCTGTCCCGCGGCGAAATTACGAGGCGCTTTCCGTGGTCTCTTTGATGGGTGGCCTCACCCAATCATCACTGGTCAACCCGCATGAAACGGCGTCACATCTGGCCGATATTGTGGGGGCAAAATGCTATTATGTCGCCGCACCCGCTTTAACTGACTCTGAGGCAACGCGCGATGTTCTGGTCAAACAATCCATGGTGCGCGATGTATTTGAAAGAGGGAGCAAGGTCATTTTGGCGTTGTTATCCGTTGGTGAACTAACAGGTCCCAATACGATGACGCAATTGGGACTTCTCTCAAAAATGGATGCGGCAAGCCTGCAAAAGGCGGGCGCAGTTGGCGATATTTGCGGGCACTGGATCGACGAATTTGGCCAGGTTATCGACCACCAGATTAACCGCCGTGTCATTGCACTTCCTCCTAAACGCTTGAAGAGCATTCCCCAAGTTGTCATCGCTTCGGGTGGTGTCAACAAAATTCCGGTTCTGCGCGGTGCGCTTCACGCAGGCTTTGCCAATGTATTGGTGACCGACGAAGAAAGCGCACGCGGGATTTTGAATTAGGATAAAACAAGTTCGGCACTTACCAAAATTAAGTTTGTTCAAACTCAAAAAATATCACCCAAAAGTTTGAAAAGTGGAAATAGTCGTCATTAAGTTACCAGTTGCAAATTCTATCTAACTTTGCGTAGAAGTGAGCTTTGCTGGAAGTATTTGATGCAGTTCAATAAGTTTAGATTGATAAAATGAAAGCTGTTATCCTCGCAGGTGGATTTGGCACACGGTTGTCTGAGGAAACGCACCTCAAGCCTAAGCCTATGATTGAAATTGGAGGCATGCCACTCATCTGGCACATTATGAAAATCTATTCGCATCATGGTGTGAATGATTTCATCGTATGCTGCGGTTACAAAGGCTATGTGATCAAAGAATATTTTGCGAATTATTTTTTGCATTCCTCTGACGTCACTTTCGATATGAAATCGAACGCGATGGAAGTGCACCAGCAAAATGCGGAGGCCTGGCGTGTCACACTAATCGACACCGGCGAAAACACTATGACAGGGGGAAGGCTAAAGCGCGTTGCCAGTTATCTACGTGATGAGAAGCAGTTTTGTTTTACTTACGGGGACGGCCTTGCCAATATTGATGTGAAGGCACAGCTGCAGTTTCATGCCAGTCACGGCAAGCTTGCAACTGTAACTGCGGTGCAACCACCTGCGCGCTATGGCGCATTGGATATGGACGGCGATATGGTGCGGGGCTTTTTGGAAAAACCACGCGGCGAAGGTGGTTATGTAAATGGTGGGTTTTTTGTGTTGTCGCCCAAAGTTATTGATCTGATTGATGGTGACGCCACATCATGGGAAGGCCCACCGATGGAGCGCCTTACCGCTTCGGGCGAACTTATGGCCTTTAAACATGACGGCTTTTGGCAGCCGATGGATACGCTACGCGAAAAACTTCTGCTTGAAAAACACTGGGAGAACAA
>JAYVPZ010000441.1:0-15734 GCA_043757105.1 Aestuariivirga sp.
GAAGTCTTTAGGTGGTGTTGATGTTCCGTGGGCTGATCAATTGCGCATATTGCAGGATTTGGGATTTTCCGTTTCCGATGATGGTGTGGCAAATGTGCCAAGCTGGCGGCCTGATGTGAAGGGCGAGGCGGATTTGGTGGAAGAAATCTGCCGCATTTATGGTCTCGAAAATATTCCAAATGCTGCTATGTCGCGCCCACATGATATTGCACGGCCTGTGCTCAATCCGCTGCAAAAACGCATGTTGTCGGCACGGCGCACGCTGGCCACACGTGGCTTTAATGAAGCTGTGACATGGGCGTTTTTGCCAGAGGCGCATGCGAGATTATTTGGCGGTGGCCAGCCGGAATTGAAATTGGGCAATCCAATTTCATCAGAGCTTTCAGATATGCGACCTTCATTACTGCCCAATCTCATCGCCGCTGCGGGCCGCAATGTGGCGCGGGGCTTTGCAGATTTGATGTTGGCAGAAGTGGGCCATGCTTATGCGGGCGATACCATAGCGGATGAAACTTTGCGGGCCGCTGGCATTCGCCGTGGTGCGGCTGTCTCGCGCAATGTGCAAGGCGGAAAACGCGATGTAGATGTGTTTGATGCGAAGGCCGATGTGCTTGGCGTGCTTGAGGCTTGCGGTGTGTCGGTGGCTTCATTGCAAGTTATTTCCGGCGCACCGGCATGGTTTCACCCCGGCAGATCAGGCACCATTCAAATGGGCCCACAAAACAAGCTGGCTTATTTTGGTGAAATCCACCCACGTGTGTTGAGCGCCATGGATGTGAAAGGGCCGCTGGTTGCGTTTGAAATTATTTTGAATGCGGTGCCTGCGTCGAAACAAAAATCAAATGCTCGTGCGGCTTTGAATATTTCCGATCTCATGCCACTGTCGCGCGACTTTGCGTTTGTGGTTGATGACAAGGTGCAGGCGGCAGAACTTGTTAAAGCTGTCAAAGGCGTGGACAAGATTTTGATTGCTGATGTGAATGTGTTTGATCTTTATAAGTTGGACGGTGGCAAAACTTCGCTGGCTGTTGAAGTAACTTTGCAGCCGAAGGACAAGACGTTCACGGACGCTGAGATTGAAGCGCTGTCGGCCAAGATTGTGGCGACTGCGGCCAAGGCCGTTGGAGCAACACTGCGGAGTTAGAGCAAAGCTTTCAGGCCAAACCGATAATTGGGATATTTTAGAACATATCCCAATTCGTTTTTGATGCGCGCGTTTGAAACCCGCTTTGAATCTGCATAGAAACTGCGTGCCATGGCCGATAATTTTGCATCTTCGAAGGCCACCTCAGGCGGTGGATCAAGCCCCATAAGTTCAGCGGCATATGTGATTACATTTTGCGGCGGGCAGGGTTCATCATCAGCCAAATTATAAATGCGGCCGGGATTAGGTTTGGCAATCGAAGCCAAAAGAACGCCTGCAATATCTTCGACATGAATGCGGCTGAAAATTTGTCCCGACTTGATTACACGCTGGGCCTTGCCGCTTTTCAAACTTTCAAACGCATTGCGGCCCGGCCCATAGATGCCCGCCAGTCTGAAAATAAGTGGATGCAAATTTGGGATGTTCGCCCAAGCTGCTTCTGCCGCAACGCGTCTTTCTCCACGATCAGTGTTAGGTAGAAGCTCAGTATCTTCATCTACCCATTCACCGCCGCGATCACCATAAACACCCGTTGTTGAGAGGTAGGCAACCCAATCAAAAGTTTTAGCGCGTAGTGCAATTTCATTTCCGAACTTTTGCAAGACCGGATCACCCGTTTCATCGGGTGGGACTGATGACACAATATGCGTCACGTCTTTTGGAATTGAATTGAGGTCGTCGAAGACAACACCTTCAAACCCCTGCGCAAGAATTGCAGCGGCTCCTTCTGAACTGCGGCTGGTTCCTGTGATGCACCATTGTTTGGGATCAAGTTTCGAAGTCAAAGTTTTAGCCGAGAATCCAAACCCAAAACAGAGGAGATGTTTCATTGTAAATTCCATTCTCTCAGGACATCTGCATCCGTTTCATTGGTAAGAAATCGCTCGCTCGCAAATTCAACAGGCGAAAGTTGGCCCAAGGCCCAAACGGCCATTGCACGTACCAAGGAAGATGCATCACCTAAATGAATTTTGATATCTTCTATCAAATTTGGGTCGCCGCTGTTTCCCGCCGCGATTAAGACGTTACGGATAAAGCGGTCTCTTCCAATACGCTTGACGGGCGAGCCCGAAAATAATTTGCGGAAATTTGCATCATCTAATCTCAACAATTGTGATAAAGATGGTGCTATTAAATCTTCGCGGGCCTTAAATTTGATCTCTCGTGATTCAGTGGCAAATTTATTCCACGGGCAAATGGCAAGGCAATCGTCGCAACCATAAATCCGGTTGCCTATGTTCTTGCGAAACTCAACTGCAATGTGATCTTTGTGTTCGATTGTTAAATATGAAATGCACCGCCTTGCATCGATCTGATGCGGTGCGGTGAAAGCATTGGTCGGACAAATGTCCAAACAAGCTTGGCATGAACCGCAATGATCAATCTCAGCCTCATCAATGGGCAGCTCCGCCGTTGTTAAAATGCTGCCGATAAAAAACCATGATCCTAAATGCCGCGAAACCAGATTCGTGTGCTTGCCCTGCCAGCCCAAGCCTGCTTGTGCTGCCAAAGGTTTTTCCATCAAGGGTGCGGTGTCGATAAAAAATTTGACTTCATGTCCGCTGGTTTTTGCAAACCAGCTTGCTAAGATTTTGAGTTTGGATTTGATGACATCATGATAATCACGGTTTAATGCGTAAGTTGAAATTACACCTGTAGATTTTTTTTTCAGTCGGGCAAACGTATCTAAGCCTTGATCATAATTCACAGCTAGCATTATTGCAGATTTTGCTGCGGGCCACATTGCGGTTGGTGATTTTCTGCGGTCTAAAGTTTCTGCTATCCAGCCCATATCGCCGTGATGACCGGACTTCACATAGGCTTCGAGTTCATCGCCGATAGTTGTAGAAAGAGAAGCAGTCGTAATCCGCACTTCATCAAAACCGACTTCTTTAGCTTTTATGCTTAATGCTGTGGCGAGCTGGATCCCCGTCTTCGCGGGGATGACGGGGGTGGGTGCAGGTTTAGAAGTCAAGATCAGCGTAGCTAGGCGAGGGCGGCATGGCGGGCAGGGTGTCGGGCAACAATACGCGGAAAGACGGCCGCGATTTTATCCGTTGATACCAACTTTTAGCCACCGGATTTTCGGACCAATCAATATCGCCTAGATAATCAATTGCCGAAATATGTGCAGCTGCTGCTAAATCTGCCAATGACAATTCTTCACCCGCCAACCAAGAGCGTTCCTCGGCCAGATAAGCCACATAATCCAGATGTGGTTTAATGCGCGCTTTGGCGTGGCGCACGCGGGCCATATCAGGGGCACCGCCACCAGTGTTATAATCCATAAAGCGCTTGATTACTTTTTCGGTCAGCAAGGGCTCTGTGACTTCAGTATAAAATTTCACATCAAACCATGCGACTAATCGGCGAATTTCGGAGCGTGCATAGGCATTACCGGGCAGCAGGCGTATTTTCCCCATACGGGTTTCTTCGAGATATTCAGTCAGTGCTTCAACCCCGCCAATGGCCAACCCCGAATCTTCCACCATCACCGGCAGCATGCCAGATGGGTTTAGATCTTTCACAGTTTGGCTGGGCATCCACGCGCGTTCATCGGCCAGCTGGCACGCTTCACCATATTCAGCCAAGCTGAGGCGGATGCGGCGCGAATAAGGATCAAGCGTAAAATGATAAAGTTTCGGCATTGGCTCTTTCTAGTCAATTAACAAATGTTAAGAGACAGGCCGCTTCTGTCTCACGCAAGTTCTGGCATATAAGGCCTGCCTGCTATAGCAGCAAGAGATTCGAATTTTAAGCTTAAACCGGGGTTGTCATGTCAATTGAGCAAATTATCGTTTTGGCGCTGATTCAGGGCATTACCGAATATCTGCCCATTTCATCATCTGGCCATTTGATACTGGTGCCCGCCTTAACTGGATGGCCAGACCAAGGTGTTTTGACTGATATGGTGACCAATTTGGGCACACTTTCGGCCACTATCATTTTCTTTTGGCGTGATGTGATGAACATGTTCCGTGGGATCCTGGATATTGTGCGACGTCGTGCAACTTTGAACTCAAGATTGGTGACCAATGTGATCATCGGTACAATTCCGATTATTTTGGCTGGCATCGTTTTGAAGTTGACCGGTTTGAGCGAACATATTCGCAGCCCGCTTTTGGTTGCAATCAACTCAATTGTGTTTGGCATAGCCCTCTATGCTGCTGATGCTTACGGCATATTACGCAACACCGTGCGCGACCTAAATTGGAAATCGGCTTTGATGATTGGGTGCGCGCAAATGTTTTCTCTGAGCCCTGGAACCAGCAGGTCAGGTGTCACAATGACTGCGGCGCGCGGTTTGGGATTTGTGCGCTCTGAAGCAGCCAGATTTTCATTCTTGTTATCAATTCCTGCTAACGCTGCAGCATCAGCTTTGGTCATTGGGTCTGCACTCAAATCAGGTGAAACCCTGACGGGGCCTACAATCCTTTGCGGCATTGTTACGTTCTTTGTGGGGCTTGCCACTATTGCCTTCTTGATGCGGCTTTTGCGCAACCACAGCTTTCTGCCTTTTGTTATTTACCGCGTGATGTTGGGCGGCGTTTTGCTTGGTTTAATTTATTCAGGCTTTGCGTTTGGCAAACTGAACTGACCCGCTTTGCGGAAACGATAAAGATAGCTCGGCACAATCGCTTCAACGGTTCTGGCGGTTATGCCAAGACCTTCCAATGTGCGGCCCTCTTTGGTCGCAATGGCGTTTACCAGATTATCAGTCTTGAGTGATTCCACTTGATCCATCGTCAAGGCAGGCTTGGGCATCAGGCCGGCAACCGCCCCCATAAGTTTCGCTACACCAAAGGGAATGGCCAACAACAAGCGGCGGCGTTGTGTTGTGGTTAAAATATATTTGAGAATCTGCTTGAAGCTCATCACCTCTGGCCCGCCGAGTTCATAGGTTTTGCCGTCAGCCATACCGCGATCAATCAAAGTCGCCACAGCTTCGGCCACATCACCCACAAACACGGGCTGGAATTTCGTAACGCCGCCACCAATCAAAGGCAGCGCTGGCGAGAACCGCGCCATCTTGGCAAACTGATTGAAGAAATTATCTTCAGGCCCAAACACAATGCTGGGGCGAATGATCGTCGCCCCCGAAAACGCTAAGTTCGCTGCCTTTTCACCTGCGGCTTTTGATCGGGCATAAGCACTGGCACCGTTCACGTCGGCGCCAATTGCTGATAAATGAATAAACATTTGCGCCTTGGCGGTTTTTGCGGCCTTGGCCACAGCAGAAGCACCAAACACATGCACCGCATCAAAACTTTGCGCACCAGAGCTATAAAGCACACCGGTCAGATTGATTACGGCAAATGCGCCATCACACACGGCGGCAACCGAAGCCGGATAACGAATATTGGCCTGCACCGGAACGATTTGCCCCGGCACACCAAGTGGCACCACATGGCCCGCAAGATCTGGTCTGCGGCAGGCTACGCGAATGCGGTACCCGCGCTTGGCCAAGCTGCGCACGATATGGCGGCCAATAAAACCTGAACCGCCAATCACCGTGACCAATCTATCTGAATTTGCAGCTGTCACTGAAAACGCCCTTTATTTGAAATTTAATGATGGTCTTTTACCGAGCTTAGGCGAACGATGCAAAGGGTCTCTATTCAATTGACAATCAACCGCACCCCCGACTAATGAAACTCCGTTGCCCTGATGGCGGAATTGGTAGACGCGCACGGTTCAGGTCCGTGTGCCGAAAGGCGTGGAGGTTCGAGTCCTCTTCAGGGCACCAAATTACAAATCAAAGAAGTCCAATAAACTGAAGAAACCCCGCGAAAGCGGGCTTTTTTATGCCTTTTTGTTAGAAGTTGATCCTATGTTGTCCTAAGAAGATTGTTGGTATCCGATAGATTTGTTGGTATATTTGTTGGTAGTTTCACGAAATACCAGCTTTTTCGCTTGATCGGATACCAACAAATGCCCCTAAATGATAGGCAGATCAACAACTTAAAGCATTCAAAAAAGGCTCTGAAAATAAGCGACGGTGGCGGCCTCTATGTTCACCTTACCCCCCAAGGAACCAAACTTTGGCGAATGGCCTATCGCTTCAATGGCTCACAAAAGCTCTTATCTTTCGGTGCATACCCTGCAGTTGGATTGTCTGAGGCCAGACAGAAACGTGAAGCTGCAAAGAAGCTTTTGGCGTCGGATATCGACCCCGCCTCTCAGTCAAAACAAGACAAGATTGCGCGACAAACAGAGAGGCAAAATACCTTTGCGACAATCTCAGAGAACTTTCTGAACAAGAATGAACGTGAAGGAAAGGCCGACGCAACACTCACCAAAAAGCGGTGGTTGATTGGCCTTGCTTTGCCTGATTTAGGGATTCGGCCAATTGGTGAGATCACAGCAGCGGAAATACTTGTTCCGCTCAAAAAGGTTGAAGCTTTGGGCAACTATGAAACGGCAAAGCGCTTGCGTGCTGTTATAGGCCAGGTTTTCCGATATGCTATTTCAACAGCCATGGTGGCAAACGATCCAACCTTTGGTTTGAAAGGCGCTTTGGTATCGCCAAAGGTAACCCACAGGGCAGCAATCACGAACTGGGAAGCCTTTAGGGGCTTGCTTCGCGCGATTTGGCGTTATCAGGGCACGATTGAAACCCGCGCCGCGCTGAAGCTCATGACATTGCTTTACCCAAGACCTAGCGAATTGCGCCAAGCTGAATGGGCAGAATTTGATCTGGATAAGGCTGTTTGGACTATTCCAGCAGCCAGAACCAAAATGCGCCGCGTCCACAAGAAACCGTTACCAGCGCTTGCAATCGAAATATTGCGCGACCTTCAACGGCATACTGGCAACCGCCGTTTGGCTTTCCCGTCCACCCAATATGCTGAACGGCCTTTGAGCGAAAACACCATGAACGCGGCATTGCGGCGAATGGGATTTTCTAACACTGAAGCCACTTCGCATGGTTTTCGTGCGAGCGCCTCCACTTTGTTGAATGAAAGCGGCAATTGGAATGCCGATGCCATCGAAGCCGAACTAGGTCACGCTGGGGCCGACGAAGTGCGTCGCGCCTATCACCGAGCGCTATACTGGGACGAGCGGGTTAAGATGGCAGAATGGTGGGCTACTCAAATTGAAGGGCATTAACGCTTTTGCTTGTGGAACAAGCAATCCAAGGAATTGCAATTGACAAAAGTGAAGCCCTAAACTTTCGGCATGACGAATCAGGAAAGAACCAAATTTATTTGGCAGTTGCTCAATTACCATCATCGCAAGTACTGTTCTGAATATTTCAGTAAGTATGATCTAGCCAAAGTTCTTGAGTTGCCAAACGCGCTGTTGACAGTGTCGAAAAACCAGAATGAAGCCGTGAATTATCATAAATATTTGTTGTCAATTTCCGAAGCAGAACTGAATCTCGAATACAAAAAATATTTGGAACTCATCGTTGAAGAGTATGAAAAAGGGCACAAATTCAATTCTGCACCCGCTCAAATGTCTTCGCAAGTCATTGAGTTTTTTGGCCGCGCCGAATACTGGACGCTCGGCGAGGCAGCTGCATTGATCAATGAACGGAATCCAAAAATAGTGACGCATGATCACATTGAAAATGACGATTCCAGTTCAACAACTGCAAAGAATTTGAAAGATACTTTGGAGTTGCTTGAACGAGCGAAAAATATGGGACGTCTTTCACGCACCAATACACCAGCTAACGTCATAGAATGGGTGACGCTCAAAGGAATATATTTGTCGCCCGCCTTGGTCGAAGCGGTGCGGAAATTTGGGAAAAACAAAATTGATGTTTCCAAAGAAAATACAGATTTAAAGGATCAAGTCACAACCCTTCAAAACCAAATCTCAGAATTGACGAAGGAAAAGCCCAAAGTCGCAAAGCAACCTTCCTCAAAGGAACGCGACAGCCTTTTGAAGATTATCTTAGCGATGGCAATCAAGGGCTACGCCTATGATTCGAATGCACCCCGCTCAAACTTGGCCTCTGAAGTGGTAAGTGATGCACAATTGCTGGGACTTTCAATTGATGAAGACACTGTGCGAAAATACCTGAACGAAGCAAAAGCCACGTTTTCCGACAAACTAAACCGAACAGAATAGGTTGAAACCGAAATCGGTAAGCGCGAAACCGAATTCGGTCACAAATTGAACTGGCTTTCCTAGAACCGCCTCATGACTAAAAACATGAGGTTGCACGATGCCAAAACAATTTGAACTTCCATCCAGCGGATTTGTCCGACTTCCAGCCATCATCGCACCTCACGGGCCAATTCCTGTAAGCAAATCCACTTGGTGGGCTGGGGTTAAAGATGGCCGCTTTCCAAAACCTGTAAAACTCAGCCAGCGCATTACGGCTTGGCGGGTGGAAGACATTCGCGCCTTCATCGAAAGCGGGGCGAAATGAATGGCGCGGCGGGCAGGCTGGCGGGCTGTTAAACTTCACCAAAATTATACAGTGGAGGAAGTTGCCCGCAACCAACGGGTGGCCAAGGGCACGGTTCGCCGCTGGCTGGCACTTGGCTTGCCCGCGCTGAAAGAACAAAAGCCCTGCCTGATTGTGGGCGGCGATCTTGTGGACTTTCTTAAGGCCCAAAGACGACCCAAACAAACTTGCAAAATGGAAGAGTGTTTTTGCTTCGGGTGCAAAGCCCCGCGCAAAGCAGCTTTTGGTGAAGCCGAATACAAGCCCGTTAACGCGACCAATGGGCAGATGATTGCCTTGTGCGAACAATGCACCACCGTGATGCACAAATGCATTTCCTTGGCCGCGATGGAGGCTTTGAAGGGCATTCTCGTTTTCAAAATCATACAGGCGAACGAACACATAGTTGAGAGCGAACTGGCCTGTTGAAATGATCACTAACACAAGGATTTGAAAACTATGCGCAAGCACCACCCTAAAAACGAACGGATCAAACGCCAGTATTTTATCTGGCTGAAGGAAGCCAGAAAGCTTTCGCTGCAATCTATTGATCAAAAGGCGGCGGCCATCGCCCTGTTTGAGGCTTCAACAAACTACAAGGATTTTGCCGCCTTTCATATTGAGCAGGCGCGAAATTTCAAAAGGCAGCAAGCTGAAGCAAACAATGAAACCACGGGCAAGCCCTTGGCCAAAGCGACGATGAAGGCCAGATTTGATGCGCTCAAAGCATTTTTCTTTTGGCTAGCGGATCAACAGGGCTATCGCTCAAAGATCAAGCATTCGGATGCCGACTATTTCAATATGTCTGCCAATGACACGCGCATAGCGACCGCCAAGCGGCCACGGCCATCGCCCGAATTGGACGAAGTTCACCTTGTGATCGACAGCATAAAAACTGAGACGCCATTTGAAAAGCGGACACGGGCTATTGTGGCTTTTGCACTTCTAACAGGTGCCCGCGATGATGCCATGGCTTCCCTGTCATTGCGTCATGTGGATTTGCGTGAACGCCTTGTTTTTCAGGATGCGCGTGATGTGCGCACCAAGTTTCGCAAATCTTTCACCACGTGGTTTTTCCCCGTGGGTGGGCAGGCTGAAGCGGTTATTGCCGATTGGGTGACCTATCTGCACACTGATTGGAAGTTTGGGCCAGATGATCCGTTGTTTCCGGCAACGGCCATGGGGATAGATGGCGCGGGCACACTTGGCCCCATTGGCTTTACGAGTGAACACTGGAAAAATGCCGATGGAATCCGCAAAGCCTTCAAACAGGCATTCATGGCGGCGGGCCTGCCCTATTACAACCCGCATTCCATTCGGGCCACGCTGGCACGGCTAGGGCAGATCATGTGCCGCACACCGGAAGAGCTGAAAGCATGGTCACAAAACTTAGGGCATAGTGACGTGTTGACCACTTTTACCTCTTATGGCCAAGTTGCGTCCAAAAGGCAGGCCGATATTATCCTGAACTTGCGGGCAAATCATCCTGCCCCACAAGACCAACATGCCATTCAACAAATGGAAGACCTGCTTGCCCGCATGAAAGCGCAAGGCAAAGCCGCTTAGGGCAATTTGGCGCTTGCTTTTGGGCAGGCACTTCGATTCACTGGAAGCTGATTTGGGCAGGGGATCGGCTAAGTGACGGAACTTACATTCAAGGGCAAGGAATTTGTCTATAATCACCACCTTTCCGTGCCGTTTCGCCCGCTTGTGCCCCATGCCGACAAGGGCATTGGCAAGGTTGATCTTGATGGCAAGTCCCCGCACCCTGGACGCTATTCCAATGTGCTTGTTGAAGTTTCAGGCATTGAACTCGACAAGGAAGGCATGATCAAAATGCCGCTTAATCTGGACACGCGGCAAGGCACCGATTGGAAAGCCACGCTGAATGCCGCCATCGACAAATTGAATGTGTTGCAAAAAGAAGCCGATGAGTTTCGTGGCGAAACCAATCGTTACATTCGCCCGATTATGCTCATTCAAGTTGAGCGCACTGGCAAAGAGCAACGCGCCAGCGGTCACATTCACGCTTTGGATGTGAAAGAATGGCTTTTGCAGGTGGGTTTTGATGAGGCTGAAATTGCGATCAAAACGGCGGAAACCAACGACCTCAATCAACCTGAAAACCAAGACCTGCTTTCGCCAACAAATCGCGTGAGGGCTATCATCACCAAGCAGGCGCTTCAGGAGGGCTGGGATTGCCCTTTTGCCTATGTGCTTTGCTCACTATCCGCCAACTCTAATTTGAACGCCATGACGCAATTGGTAGGCCGCATTTTGCGCCAGCCACATGCTTTGAAAACGGGGCGCGATGCACTTGATGAATGCCATGTTATTACGCACAAGGCGGGCACGGGCGACGTTGTGGCCGAGATCAAAAAGGGCTTGGAGGAAGACGGGCTTGGTGACTTAGTAATTCAAGTTTCACAAGAGGGCGGCGCAAAGGCCGCCAACGCCAGCCGCACAATCAATCGGCGCAAAGAATTTACATCAACCGAAATTTATCTGCCCAAAGTGCTAGCCATCGAAAACGGCAATGCCCGCGATCTTGATTATGACACCGATATTCTAGCGGCTATTGATTGGCGCAAATTTGATGGCCGCCCGATTGCCAATGCCATACCTGACAATGTGCAAGCCGCTGAACGGCAACTGCAACGTATCACCATCACCGATACGGCTGAACATTTTGCCTCTGAAGCTATGGCGGCGGCCCCTGAAGCGATGCGCTTTGATCCGGCCTATGCCGTGCGCCAAGTTTCAGACATTGTTCCCAATCCCTTTGTTTGTAGAGAAATTTTAGGTAGTTTGCTTAGCGAACTGAAAACACGCGGCTTTGACGATGCGAAGCTGGGCGCACTTTCCAGCCGTATCAATGATGAATTCCGAAAAGCCCTTGAAACGGCTCGCAACCAAATGGCTGAAAAGGTGTTCAAAGACGGTGTTGCCGCTGGCCTCGTTCAATTCCGCTTGCGTCTGGATGGCAAGAACTGGCGATTGCCCTTCACTATTGAAACGAATGAACCTGAAAATGCCCGAAAGCTGGCAAACGTCAAAACAGGCAATGCGATTGCAAAGAGTCTGTTTGCACCGCTTTATGAAAACGAATTCAACAAAGATGAGCAAGCCGTTGCAGGCTATCTCGACAATGATCAAGCTTTGCAATGGTGGCACCGCAACGTGGCACGCAAGCAATATGGTTTGCAGGGTTGGAAACGGGCGAAGGTCTATCCAGACTTCCTGTTTGCCGTCCAGCGGCAAGGCCAAGGCAACCGCATTGTGGTGCTGGAAACCAAGGGCGACCATCTCGACAATCTCGACACTGCTTACAAGCGCGACCTGCTTGGCGAATTATCCAAAAACTTTTCATGGGATAGAATGCAATCGGCTGGGAAGCTGGAACTGCAATCAGAAAATGGCGAAACGGTTGAATGCGCCTTGGTGCTTATGAGCGAATGGGAAGCAGAACTTCCAAACCTGCTTTCCTAATTGGCTTGGAGTGCTATGATCTTCCTGACAAAGAAAGCGAACTATCGCTTACAACAGGCGAGATTGCAGCTTTGTTGGTATTTTGAAAAACCACACTGAGAAATATGTTAATAATCAAATGCTTATTTCTTCAATTGGATGCCTCTTAATACCAAATTAAAATCTAAAGACATCAAATAACTACTGAAAATGGTTGTTGTTGCACATATGCAACAAAATTTGGATTTCGATAAACGATCCAGACATGACCCTTTTTTATCTTAAATTTTCAGTATATGAGAATTACTCTAGGTTATATAAACAATTTAAGTAGACTAGGAGATCGAGATGAAAAAATTCGTATTATTTGGGGTGGCGGTAAGCGCAATGATAATCGGGGCAAACGTGGCTTCTGCTGCTGATCCGGCCCTGCCACCAAGTTGGTCGGGTTTTTACGGCGGCATTAATTTGGGTTATGCTAGGGCCGGCGGACAAATTTACGACTATAACAATAATTATGCCCCTATCGCATGGACTAATGCAACTGCGGGCCAAAATCTTTTGCTTGGCGGGAAGCTGGGTTATGATTTTGACACGGGCAGCAATTTCGTGGTCGGCTTATCAGCCGATCTGATGGCTTTGGTGGGAGAGGATGCGAATTGCTCTGCTGCTGGCGGGTGTTCTAATGGTGCGGGTGGTCTGTCAAATCTTTCATTTGGCATTAATCGCCTAGCTGCACTGGATGTGCGCGCCGGGTTCTTGATGAGCCCCGACAACTTGCTGTATGTTGAAGGCGGTTTGGCACTTGGTGACGTCGTGACACATCACCGCGATAATAGAGAGTACGATGGCTCGACACACATGATGACTGGTTTTAATATCGGAGCTGGCTTCGAACACAAGGTATCTGAGAGTGCATCTTTGGTGCTTGATGCCCGCTATTATGATCTTGGTAGTATTAATGTGACGACTGTTGGGGAAACATACGGATACAAGCCAACAGCCTTTGTTGCGTCGATCGGATATAACATTCATTTCTAAGCTTCTAAATTTAAATGTTTAGAACTATCGCAAGAGAGCGCTTTTATGCGCTCTCTTTTTTTAAATAGTGGACAATATTCGTCGTCTCTTCAAATTTTTCTGCATTATTTGATTGAAACGATGGAGGTGACTTTTATGTGTGCTTTCAATGCGTGATGAACGTGTAGACCTACCAATACATTCGGCACTGTCTGGACTGAAATCGCTTTCTCTTTGTTTGCAAGGGTTGCCAGTCTATTATAAATTCCTTCTGCAAAGTGAGAATGTTGTATTGCAGGTTGCAGCCATGGCTGCCTTGCTCGAACTGGACGCATTGAACTTTCAGCTTTGGCCCACCCTTTTATCCTTGGCCAAGCATTCAGCTGTTCGTGAGCGGGCTATTTCATATTTCTTAAATGCCAACGAATATGAATGGGCTGAGAAGATTTTGGCCCAACGTCCATCTGATGACCGGCAAAATCTTTTAGACGAATTCCACAATGCACAGGTTCAGGGAAAAGATACTGAATGCGCCCAGCTGGCGCGCGCTTTGTTTCTTGCAGAAGGAAAATTTGACTGGTTAGGCAAGGCGCAGAAATACCAAGAAGCCGTCGGTGGATGGCGACTGGCGATCGGAAGTTTGGTTGAGGCCATCATGTCACTGCCCAGCGACCCAGTTGGACCTTTTATGCTTCTTGACATGTTGGCAAACGCCAATGAATACGAACTGGTAGAGCATGTAATAAGTGTTTTCCAAGAGGCTGGCGTCTACGCAATGGAATGTGCGGTGTTCAGTGCAAAATCAGAAATCAGGAAAGGCTTATACCGCCAAGCATTAAAATCTCTTCCAAGAAACGAACGGTCGATCAGTTCGGAAGCTTTGCTGATGGCACATTGGGAAACGAGCGCACAAGCTCATCGGGGGATGAAACAATTCCGCGAAGCATTGCAGTGTTACAACAAGAAGAATGAAGTTGGGATACCAAAAAATATCCGTGCAGAAGGTTTTTATGAGGGCGTATTGGCCCGCGCCGCGCTGAAAATCGAAGGCGTCGGGGCAGACCCACAATCTGCAAAATATTCAATGATGGTGGGATTTCCAAGATCTGGCACAACGCTTCTTGAAAACGCGTTGTCATCACACCCAGCCATAGAAACATTTGAGGAAATTCCTGCCTTTGCGCGCATGGAACGATATATCCATCGGCTGGGTCGAAGATCAGTATCCGCAGAAGATGTGGTGCAGGGGCGCGAGGTTTATTACAAGACCATTGAGAGGTTTCACAAAAAAACAGGAACGGCTGCGTTTGTAGACAAGATGCCGATCACGTCGGCCCATGCTGTTTTCCTGCATAAGTTGTTACCCGAACAAAAGTACATCTTTTCTATCCGCCACCCCTATGATGTGGTCTTGAGCTGCCTTTTTCAGTCTTTCAATCCCAACATCACAATGGAAAATTTTCGAACTTTTGGCGCTTCCTGTCGTCTCTATGACTTTACCATGTCCCAATGGTTTAGCGTGTTCAGTTTGAATCACAGGCAGGTTCAATATGTCCGTTATGAAACCCTCGTAAACGAATTTGAGGACACTATGGCGGGCACCTGCCAATTTCTTGGTGTGGATTGGGACCCCATGATTTTACAATTTGCGGAAAATGCACAGTTTCGCCCCATGCGAACCCCAAGCTATCCAAAAGTGCGGGCTGGCATTTCTATAGGTGTTCAATCTTACTGGAAAGATTTCGATTTTATGTTCACACGCAAGGAAGCCGAGTGCTTGAAGAGATGGGTCAAACATTTTGGTTATGATTCCTAATCAATTGTTGGTTCGTTTCCCCCTTGAGCCGTCAACAATAGAATTTAATATCATTGGCTCGGGTTAAGAATTTAGAAGTCGCCTCTCGCCTTCCATATGACTGTTGCAGTTCGTTTCCTGCTTTAGCTAAATCTATCGTCGCTAACAAAACTCGACAAGTATTCAGTGGATGTCAAGGTTGGTCTCGTTCCATTTGATGGCTAAATACGGCCACATTTTGGAAAGCCCACGAAGGATTGTGCACCCATGATAGATGGCAAACTATAGTATTTGAGTTTGTTGGTAGTTTTGTTGGTATTTTGAAAAACCACACTGAGAAATATATTATTAATCAAATACTTATTGCTTCAATTGGATGCCTCTTCAGGCACCACTATTGGCTGGGAGCTTCACCTGCGGTGTGGTCACGCAAGAGCGATATTTTTAGTTCGAAAACCCGTTTAAACGAAATGAGTTTTCGGCTTTCAGCTCGATTTAAGTGGGAAAAAAGTGAAAGTTAAATGCACTGGCACCGTAAGCCCAACTGGCCCATAGCCTTTGGCGCGAACCTTTGCGCCGCCCAAAATAATCTCGCTGGTATCTTGGATGGCCAAAATATCCAAGCCCGTCACGCGTTCAGCCTTACGCGCTGCCGCACCTTGGCGCAAATCTCCAAACTGCCCAATACCAAATCGACAAACATCTACCGCGTTTAAATCCATGACAGCCTCCAGTTTCGACTTAACCAGATTGAATCAACGACGCGACTTCAATTCAATTACAAAAAAATGTGTGCTTCAGATCGCAAAACTGGCGGAAGAAGAGGGATTCGAACCCTCGGTAGGCTATTAACCTACGCACGCGTTCCAGGCGTGTGCCTTAAACCACTCGGCCATCCTTCCGCA
>JAYVPZ010000442.1:0-3965 GCA_043757105.1 Aestuariivirga sp.
AATGGCTCGGCTTTACGCTGTGCTTTTCTGTTTTGAAAACGAAGTTCGAGATTTTGTTAGGCAAGCACTTCAGGAAAAAGACGGTTTAGATTGGCAGGAAAAGTTACCGCCCAAGATATTAAGCCATGCAAATAGCAGACGCGAAACAGCGCTTTCGGATTCGTGGCTTGAAGGTGAAAAATCCGACATTTTAGGATTTGTGGATTTCGGTCATCTATCTCAGATTATTGTTGCAAAATGGCAATTCTTTGAAGATGTGGTTCCTACCCAACACTGGCTGAAGCAACGAATGGATGAACTAGGGCGTGTCCTCATTTAAGCCAAGCCAATGCACATACGAGGTGAATTCCTGCAAGGAAGTTTCTGGCGGTTTTCTCATATCGCGTTGCGATGCCACGGAAGTGTTTGATGTGATTGAAGAAGCGTTCGACAAGATTGCGCTCTGCATAGAGCCCAAAGTCGCAGTGACGTTGAACCTTGCGGTTTGATTTTGGCGGGATCACTGCCGTGATGCCGCGCACTTGAAGGCTCTGAATAAAGCTGTCCGCGTCATAGCCCTTGTCGGCCAACAGCGCGCCTGATGTTATATCTGCTGTGAGCGCCTCTGCTTGCGTGATGTCGTGGACCTGGCCTTTGGTCAAAGAGGCCCGCAACGGATTGCCCAGCGCGTCGACGACAACATGTATTTTCGTCGTCAGACCCCCGCGTGAACGGCCTATGGCTTGGTCGAGGCCATCTTTTTTTGAGCGCCTGCACTATGTTGATGCGCGCGCACGATGGTCGCATCAACCATGGCGTATTCATTGTCGGGGTCATCTGCCAAGACTTTGAAAAGATTCTCCCAAACACCACTCTTGGCCCAGCGCGAGAAACGCGTGTGGATGTTTTTCCAAGCCCCGAATCTTTCCGGCACATCGCGCCACGGCGCACCAGAGCGAAACTTCCAGATCACCGCTTCAACGAACAGACGATTGCCGCCGTCACTGTTGCGCCCAACACTGCCTGGCCGTCCCGGAAGCAACATTTCAATCCGTGAAAACTGATCGTCGCGCAAACCATACCGCTTCATTGCAAGGCCCTCCAAACAAGGCCTTTATGAATCACACCTCAACTGATTTGCGAATCCCCTAATTGAGGACACGCCCTAGTTACTTGCTCTGACTGCTGACCAACACTTGCGTGTCGGTTTTCCGCAGGCTGACCCATTGGTTAGGATCGAGCTGGGATTGGCGCTTGAGAAATATATAGTTGGTTTGATTAACTGACAAAACTTCGTCGCGACGATTGTCGAGGATGAGATCGACGCCTTTGGTTAGAATGCTAAGCACGGCATGGCCTTCGCCATGTTCATCAAGCAAGACAGTGATCAGCAATTCATCGGCATTGAAGCCAAGTTGGACCAGCAACTTTTTTTTCAGCAAAACATAGTCTTCACAATCACCAACAGTCGATGGATAAGCCCAATACTCCGTGGTGTTATAGGTGTCTAAATCACTTGCGGGCTTGATCGCCGAATTGACGAATTCATTGACCTGATTGATTTCGTTCCAATTCTCGTCAGTTAGGGCCACGCGTTCAACCTTGCCACCGGTCGTTTTGCATTCTTCTGCACCACGTTTGCAAAAGAGCACATAGCCAATGGGTGGGCGGGATTTGCCATACTCTGTAAGAGTTTTGGAGTTGGGTGCGGCTTGGGCACAGGACACCGCGATAGCCACTGTCAAACAGGCCAAACTCAAAACTCTCGCAACGCAACTCAACATGGCAACAACGCCCTCGTTAACACATTATTAACGATGCCAAATTCATTGAATCTTGTCGAGAGTCAACAGGCCACAATTGCGGCAAACTGTGGGATATGGTTAATTTCCGTTAGGGATTAGATCAATCTGACTTTTGACGGTAAAGCGCTTTCGTCGAAAGCGCGTAGTCAAAAGTCAGGAAAATTGATCGTAAAAAGTAACTTAGGCGATTTTGATGTTTCCATGAAACGTCAAAACGCTCTAGTCTTCGGCAGCTTTGGCGACGGCATCAGCACGGCGTCTGCGGATTTCATAGATGATAACCCCTAGAACCGTGGCGGCGATCAAGAGAAATGCCAGCGCATTGATGGTGGGGGTGATGCCAGAGCGGATTTTGGAGCCGACATAAACTGTCAGCGTGTCTGAGTTGCCGCGGGTAAACAGCGTGACGTTGAAATTTTCAGCTGATTGGAAAAAGCCGATCAATGCGCCTGCAAAAATCGCGGGGTAAAGATGCGGCAACAAAATGCGGCGCACCACTTGGGCATGCGATGCGCCAAGATCAAGCGCTGCTTCTTCGAGGCCAGCATCAAAGCTTTGAAGGCGCGCAAGAACGAGAAGCATGACGTAAGCTGCTATATAAGACACTTGGCCCAACACTGACAGATGAAGGCCCGATGGCACATTAAATTTGTACCAGAAAAGCAATGTTGAAATGCCAATGACTGCACCAGGTGTGAGAATGGGGGCAACCATGATGCCATAGATGATGGAGCGGGAACGGGCTTGCAGGCTGTTGAGCAGGATTGCACCAGCCGTGCCGATGGGCACTGACAGAGCCACCACAGCGATTGCCACAAACACAGTGTTTCTTGCAGCGCCCCACATGCGGCCATCAGCCCATAATTCTTCAAACCAATGCGTGGTGAAACCGAACCATGGATAGATGGACGGAAAGCGCGTGTCGTTGAAGGCTGCACCCGCCATGACAATTAAAGGCAAAAGCATGAAGGCGATAAACAGCACAACGTAAGTGCGAATGGCGTAATGTCCAAAGCGATGTGAGTTCATGATGTTTTCCTCACTTCGCAATGTCGACAAGGCGAACGTTGAGCAAGCGCATGACGAGGCTGACAAAGATGATGCACAGCGCCAACAGCAAGAAGGCATAGGCGGCACCTGTGTTCCAATCCAAACCTTCAAACATCCATTGTTGAATGATCTCGGTGAACCAGCGCGAATTAGGCGAAGCCAAGGTGCCAGGCACAATAACAGAACCTGCGCAGAGCATGAATACCATCACGCAACCTGATGCGATGCCGGGTTTGGAATGTGGGATAACCACGCGCCAATGGGTGCGCCAAAGGGATGCGCCCAAATCTTCTGAAGCTTCGATCTGGTTGGTATCAAGTGATGAAATGGCATTGTAAATTGGCAACAGCATGAACAGGATGTAAGAATAGATGAGACCAATAATGACGGCGTTGAAACCAGATATCCAGCGGATGGGTTCGAGGCCTATGCCTTGCAGCATGGCATTGAGCGGTCCGTTATACGCCAAAATGATAAACCATGCGAATGAGCGCAAAATTTCTGACACCCACAATGGAATGATCAAAAGCAAGAAGATGGACGGCGCGGTTTTGGGATCGACAATTTTCGCTAAGAAGTAAGCAAGTGGATAACTGAGCAGCAGGCAAAGAATTGTGACTGCACTGCTGTATAAAACAGTCTGAAAAAATATCCTGATGTGGATTGGGCTAACAAAAAACGTCCAATAATTGTTGAGCGAATAGAAATCCTTTGGGCCGCCCAATTGGTCAACGGGTAAATAGGGTTTGAATGAAAATTCAAACAATACAAAATTGGGGACCAACACCAACACCAACAGCCAGAAGGCTGTGAACAATATAATGATCCAAGTAAGCGACGTGCCATATCTGCGGATGAGTTCACTCATGTGGAACGCCTCCCGTCAGCTGCGAGTTTTGGCATGAGCTAAAAGCACGCCGTGATCAGCATCAAAATTCATTTGCACTTTTGCACCGCGTTGCGGCGGTGGCGCACCAGGATCATTTTGAACTTGAGCCATATGCGTGTTGCCTGCTTTATCTTTCAAGAACACATTGATGAAGTTACCTTCAAATGCGGATTCAGTGACTTCGACGGGAACCGAGTTTCCAGATTTGGCAGCGGTTTTTGAAAGTGTGCAATGTTCGGGGC
>JAYVPZ010000443.1:0-3936 GCA_043757105.1 Aestuariivirga sp.
CGCGAGCTTTCGTCACGGATATCGGAAATGCCTTCGATCTTTTTATCGCGCACCATCTCGGCGATTTTTTCGATCATGGTGGATTTATTGGTTTGATATGGAATTTCGGTGACGATCAAAGCAAGGCGGTCCTTGCGGATGGTTTCAGTTTCCACACGGCTGCGCATGACGATGGAGCCACGGCCTGTGCTGAATGCGTTTTTGATGCCAGCGCGGCCCAATATAATTGCACCTGTTGGAAAATCGGGGCCTGGAATAATTGGCAGTAACTCTTCCATTGTGATCGATGGGTTTTCGATGACAGCCAAAGTGGCATCAATCACTTCGCCCAGATTATGGGGTGCCATGTTAGTGGCCATGCCTACGGCGATGCCGCCCGCGCCGTTTACCAGGAGGTTTGGAAACTTGGCTGGGAGAACTGATGGTTCGCGGAACTCGTTTGAATAGTTGAGCGTGTAATCAACCGTGTCGCTTTCGAGATCGTCGAGCAGCGGCATGGCTGATTTTGCGAGGCGAGATTCAGTGTAACGATCAGCAGCTGGAGGATCACCATCCACTGAACCAAAATTGCCTTGGCCATCAATGAGCGGCAGGCGTAGAGAGAAATCCTGCGCCATGCGCACCATGGCATCATAAATCGCCAAATTTCCGTGTGGATGATATTTGCCCATCACATCACCGACGATACGCGCGGATTTTTTGTATGCCTTGTCCGGCGTGAAGCCGTTTTCATACATGGTGTAAAGAATGCGGCGGTGAACAGGTTTGAGGCCGTCGCGCACGTCTGGCAACGCACGCGACACGATCACGCTCATGGCATAATCGAGATAGGATTTCCGCATTTCTTCTTCTATTGAAATGGGCGAAATTTCATTTGGATTGGCGGGCGGCAAGCCCTTATTATCTTTATCTTTGTCAGCCACGGAAGTTCTTGAAATCCCAATAAAATTTAAACTCAAAGGGACACGCAAAAATCGTCATTGAAACGACTCGTGTGGCCTGTTTCATTCTAGTCTTTGAGGGGCACAAGGGCAATCAAAACGGTGTAAAATGTGGGGTGTTTTCGACTTATTTTCGACGCGCCGTAAAGCCGTTACCGCGGATTGCCCAGCCCTCATCTATCAGCGTCGAACAATTGCTTTTATGATCTAATAGGTGCTTGAACTGTACGCAAACTTTGTTACCCGAAATACTCCAGCGTCCAGTGTCTTTCTCACCTTTGTTGGTAACAACAGATATACTACCGCCAGGTGAAATCACCGCAACTGCTGTTACACTGTCAGCCACACTGACATTGTAGGTGCCGGGAAGAATTTTGCGAATCTGAGCGGCAGTGAGTTTGTCTTGGGCGGATGCATCACTAACGCAAGTGCTTACAATACAAATTACTGCAAGGAATTTCAGGCTGTTTCCAAGCGCCAATAAGGACATATTTTCAATCACTTTCTTACCTTTTCACTTTAACACAACTTGGCCATTTGAAAACACTGAAATGGAGTTCACCTCTTCGTCGTAAGTTGGATCAACTGAATAGTCTGAGAGCACAAATTGGCCATCTGTAAATTTCCAAGTACCAGTGGATGATGCATCTCCAATGCCACGCCATTTTGAAAATGACGTTATCGATTTGGTTGCTGGATCATATTCCGAATTCACAAGTTCGGTTGTGGCCGTAAAACCGTTCACCTTCATCGATTCCAAGGTCTTGCCTTCGTCGTCGCCCACCTTGTGCTTGATCACCATATTGGGTTCGGAGAAGCTCAAAGGACGAAGGCTGCCTGTGCTGTCCTGCAAATAATAAACTTGAGTTTCATTATAAGCTGCCAATGTACATTGGAAGACATAAAGCTTCAGCACTTGTTCTGGCTCGTCTGATGCTGCTCCAGCATAATTGTATTTTATCTCATGCACGGCGGGCTCATTGATACCGCCAAGTGTGTCTTCCACTTTTTGGCAATTTCCCTTTTGCGAAGCGATAAACAGGGCTTTGGCATCGTCAAGTGTTGGCAGTAACATGGCCGTGTCAGCTGGCGCATCGCCGCATTTGGGAAGAGCATAAACTTGAAAATCATCGGCCTTTCCGGGCTTCAGCGCCCCTTTTTCAATTTGGTAAGGCCGTGCTGGTGGTTCTTGGACTGCGCCGTTTATAGCGTGGATGGTGTAGCAACCGAGAAATACTTTCGAGACACCTTTGTCGTCTGTGGCTTTGATGGCAGTTGGCACATTATAGAAAATCGATCCTGCCGCGCCGTCGCCGGTAATTTCACCCATTAGAACATCGACACGC
Source organism: Aestuariivirga sp. (assembly GCA_043757105.1). Classification (GTDB taxonomy): domain Bacteria; phylum Pseudomonadota; class Alphaproteobacteria; order Rhizobiales; family Aestuariivirgaceae; genus Aestuariivirga. The sequence goes on from JAYVPZ010000443.1 coordinate 2,288, forward strand.
GCTGTGTGCTCATAGCCAGCTTGAAAAGTTTTAAAATCCTTGGCAGGTGGTGTGGAGAAATAGTCGTAAGCCCTCGCATATTCGCGAAGGTTAATTGCGTTATAAAGTGAACGAACTAAATCTGCTGCGGAACTTCGATTGTCTTGGTAGCGATCGGTCGCGTGCGCAGACGTAACGATCAACATAAAAACGAGGGCAATTGCGCGAAACATAATCTATCTCCAATGTTCAATATTTTGCCCCCGCAAGCTGATTGTATCTCGACTTAGAAAGGAACTTCGTCATCCAAATCGCGGTTAAAGCTAGCTGGTTTGGCCGACGAACGCGGGCGCTCCATTGGGCCAGAAGAACCAAATTCATCGCCGCCACCGCCATAACTGGAATCACCGCCGCCGGGCTTACCACCGATCATGGTCATGACACCGCTATAGTTTTGCAAAACCACTTCGGTTGAATATTTTTCAGCGCCGTCCTTGTCAGTCCATTTGCGGGTTTGTAACTGGCCTTCGATGTAGACCGTAGAGCCCTTCTTCAAATATTGCTCGGCCACTTTGGCCAAGCCTTCGTTGAAAATGACGACGCGGTGCCATTCGGTTTTTTCTTTACGTTCGCCGGAATTCTTATCTTTCCAAGTATCAGATGTGGCGATGCTCAAATTAACAATCGGCTTACCATCTTGGGTGTGGCGCACTTCTGGGTCTTTGCCCAAATTGCCCACCAGAATAACTTTGTTCACTGACCCTGCCATCTTACTCGTCTCCCGTTTCACTGATGTTTAGCGTGTTTAAATGCGCAGCGCGACGTTTGGCTTGCAATCGTCCACAGCGCATTTCGTTCTTTCTATGTTCTATACTTGAACAAAAAACAAGGCCCAGAATCGTCTGAGCCTTGTTCAATTCAATTTATTCGGATTATGCGTGGCGGAGCAGCTTGACCAAGTTGCTAAAGCGGCTTTCCTTGGTCTTGTTAGCAACTGCAACAAATGAAGCAGGCTTCACATTCTGCATCATGGCCGTGCCATAAACGCTTGAATAGGCATTTAAAATTGTGTTGTTCATGATCTATCTCCTTGGTCTTAAATCTCTTGCACCCTATGTACATCTCGCAACTGCAAACTACAAACGGCATTAAGTGACATGACATGTAACAAAATGTTATATGAAACCGTGATAAGGTGATCTATGGCCAGACGACTTCCATCTCTCAACGCGCTGAAAGCTTTTGAAGCAGCAGCCCGCAATGAAAGCTTCACAGACGGGGCGGCGGAACTGTTTGTAACCCATGCTGCAATCAGCAGGCACATTCGTGAACTGGAAGAGTATCTGGGAACCCAACTCTTCACCCGAACTGGACGCGGCGTTGAATTGACTGATGCTGGAACACGGTTTGGCAGTTTGCTGACGCCGTTATTTGACAAACTAGCTGAAGCATCATTGGAGGCTGCAGCTGTCGGCGATGTACGAACACTTAAAGTTTCCGTTGAGCCTACTCTTGCTTCGCGCTGGCTGATTGGGCGTATGGGGCGTTTCAATGCGCTTCACCCTGATATTGAACTCAGCATTGATCCATCGACCAAGCTTGTGGATTTCTATGCTGAAGATATTGATCTTGGATTGCGTTATGGCCTGGGTCGCTGGGATGATGTGGAG
>JAYVPZ010000444.1:0-3935 GCA_043757105.1 Aestuariivirga sp.
GTGATAATTATGACCGCTATTTAATTCGCGTTTTAGAAATGCACCAATCTGTGCGCATCATGAAGCAATGTGTGAACATGTTGTCCAGCAGCGCAGGGCAGGGGCCGATCTCGTCAACCGATGGCAAAGTGGTTCCGCCCAAGCGTGGCGAAATGAAACGCTCGATGGAAGCCCTGATCCACCATTTCAAACTTTATACCGAAGGCTATAAAGTGCCAGCGGGCGAAGTGTATGCGGCAGTCGAAGCCCCTAAGGGCGAGTTTGGTGTTTATCTGGTGAGCGACGGCAGCAACAAACCATATCGCTGCAAACTCCGCGCCCCAGGCTTTGCGCATCTGCAAGCCATGGATTTCATGTGCCGTGGGCATCAATTGGCTGACGTTTCTGCCGTGCTGGGTTCGCTTGATATTGTGTTTGGTGAGGTTGATCGCTGATGGCAACACGCCCGAAATCAAACCTTACTGTTGAACGCTATTTAGAGGCTTATCGAGGAGCACCCGGCCGCTATGAATTGGTTGCTGGTTCTGTTTTTAAGATGTCAGCAGAAACAGTTCGCCATGTGCGGCTGAAGGGTCGTGTTTTCCGTGCACTTGCTGCAGCGGTGGATAAAAAAGGCGCTGACTGCGAAGTTTTTCAAGACGGCATGGCTGTTAAGATTTCCGCCAACACCGCGCGTGAACCCGATGTTGCAGTGCAATGCGGCAAGGAATTAGACGGCTCTTCTATGTTGTTGGATAAGCCAATAATCGTCGTTGAAGTGGTATCACCGTCATCAACAACAAGAGACGAATATCAAAAACTTGCTGAATATTTCGCGGTTCCCTCAATCATGCATTACCTCATCGTTTGGCCAAACGAAGCTATGTGCTATCATCATCAACGTCTCGCGGACAAAAAAATTCTGACCACAATTGTGCGTTCCGGAAAAATAGAATTCGATCCTCCGGGCATATCAATTTCCTTCAAAGATATTTTTAGTGAGGTGGAAAGATGAGCGTCATTATCCGCACATCGGCGACCAAAGCGGGATTCCATGTCGCGGGCAAACCCTTCGCGCCTAGTGCCGCGAAGGGCAAGGCCCTTGCATGGAATGACGGACTAAAAAATAATTGCGTAGAGTTTGCACCATGAGTGTCCGCCGCCTAGACCCCGTTCAACCAACTGCTGCCTTCAAGTTCAACGCTGAAAATGGATCTTGGGCCAAAAAGACGATTGAGCAATATCCGCCAGCCAAACAGGCTTCAGCAGTCATCGCCTTGCTATGGCGTGCGCAGGAGCAGAATGAAGGTTGGGTTTCACGGCCTGCTATGGAATATGTGGGCGAAATGCTCAACATGGCCTTCATCCGCGTTTATGAAATCGCGACCTTTTATACCATGTTCCAGCTCTCGCCTGTGGGCAGACAAGCTCATATCCAAGTGTGTGGAACAACACCTTGCATGTTGCGTGGGAGCGAAGAATTGCTCAGCCTCTGCCGCAAAAAAATTCACCCTGAACCGCATCATCTGAATGCTGATGGTTCGCTGAGCTGGGAAGAAGTGGAATGCTTGGGCGCATGTGTGAATGCGCCGATGGTGCAGGTTTGGAAAGACACTTATGAAGATTTGACGCCGGCCACGCTTGAAAAACTGATTGATGATTTGCAAGCGGGCCGACCCACAAAACCCGGCCCACAAATCAACCGTCAACAATCCATGGCATTTGGCGGCGCAACATCGCTGACAGATAAATCACTGTATAATAAGCAGCGCACCTTCAAGCGCGTTGAAGCGCCACCAGCTCCACTGTCCGCACCTGCTGCGGGTGCAGCAGTGAATGCTGGTTTGCCGCCACCAAGCGCCACCGCAGCCATAGCACCGGTACCGCCCCATGTGACAAAGCCCGTTGCGACCATGCAGCCAGTGCAGCAAGCTATTGCTACACCCGCTAACGCGCCGAAGATTTCGCGCGTGGGCAAGGTGGCTGTTGTTCCAGTCAAAAAAGCGGTAGTCGTGGCCAAATCATCCGCACCAGAACTTCTCAAAAAACCGCGTGGGTTAGCCGATGATTTGAAACTCATCTGGGGCGTTGGCCCGGCCTTTGAAAAGCTGTTGAATAAAACCGGCGTGTGGCACTTTGATCAAGTTGCGTCGTGGTCTGCCGCCGATATCAAACACGTAGATGCTTTGTTGAAAGGCTTCCAAGGCCGCATCGCGCGCGATGAATGGGTGAAACAAGCCAAGAAGCTGGCCAAAGGCTGGCGACCCGAAAATTCCGTCGGCGATAAGCCGGGGAGAAAGTAAACCATGCTCGCTGATAAAGACCGCATTTTCACAAATCTCTATGGCCTCCATGATTGGGGTCTTGCTGGCGCGAAACAACGAGGCGCGTGGCTCGACACAAAGTTCTTCATCGACAAGGGCCGTGATTGGCTGGTGAATGAAATCAAAGCATCGGGCCTTCGCGGTCGCGGTGGTGCTGGTTTTCCCACGGGTCTCAAGTGGAGCTTCATGCCCAAGGTTGTGGGCGAGCGTCCGCATTATTTAGTGGTCAATGCTGACGAGTCCGAACCCGGCACATGCAAAGACCGCGAGATCATGCGCCATGATCCGCATTTGTTGGTGGAAGGCTGCCTGATTGCGGGTGCTGCCATGGCATGCTCTGCGGCTTATATTTATATTCGCGGCGAATATATTCGAGAGAAGGAACACCTCCAAGCCGCCATCGACCAAGCTTATGAAGCCAAGCTGATCGGCAAGGGCAATGTGAATGGCTGGGACATGGATATTTATATTGCCCATGGCGCGGGCGCTTATATTTGCGGTGAAGAAACCGCCATGCTTGAAAGCTTGGAAGGCAAAAAAGGCCAGCCGCGCATGAAGCCGCCGTTCCCCGCAAATGTGGGCCTTTATGGTGCGCCGACCACGGTGAACAATGTGGAATCCATCGCCGTCACGGGCACAATTTTGCGCCGTGGTGCAACGTGGTTTAACTCCATGGGCCGCCCTAATAATGTGGGCACAAAGCTGTTCTGCATCTCCGGCCATGTGAACACGCCGTGCAATGTGGAAGAAGAACTGGGTGTGACCTTTCGCGAATTGATTGACAAGCACGCGGGCGGCATTCGCGGCGGTTGGGATAATTTGCTGGCGGTCATCCCCGGCGGGTCATCTGTGCGCATGGTTCCTGCTGCCCAAATTATCGACACGCCAATGGATTTTGACTCGCTGTCAAAGTTGCGCTCCGGCCTCGGCACGGCAGCTGTGATCGTGATGGATAAATCAACGGATTTGATCCGTGCCATTGCCCGCCTTGCAGCGTTCTACAAACACGAATCTTGTGGCCAATGCACCCCGTGCCGCGAAGGCACAGGCTGGATGATGCGGGTTCTGAACCGCATGGTCGAAGGCCGCGCCGAAAAACGCGAGATTGATATGCTGCTCGACGTGACCAAACAAATCGAAGGCCACACCATTTGTGCGCTGGGTGATGCGGCCGCATGGCCTGTGCAAGGTTTGATCACGCATTTCAGACCTGTGATCGAAGCGCGGATTGATGCTTATACATATCGTTCAGACCCAGACGGCGAAGTGCGCCCAAATCAAATTGCGGCGGAGTGAATGATGCGCCTCGCTGAACTCAACATTGGCAAATTCAAGCATCCAACATCGGATCCGCGCATGGCTGGGTTTATGGACAATCTTGATCGTGTGAATGCCTTGGCCGAACGTTCGGAAGGTTTTGTATGGCGATTGAAAAGCGATGGTAGCAATAATGCCTAAACTCAAAATAGACGGCGTAGAAATTGAAGTCGAAAACGGCTTGTCGCTGCTTCAAGCTTGCGAACAAGCGGGTGCTGAAGTGCCGCGTTTCTGTTTCCATGAACGCCTGTCGATTGCTGGCAATTGCCGCATGTGTTTGGTGGAAGTGAAGGGCGGCCCGCCAAAGCCAACGGC
>JAYVPZ010000445.1:0-3925 GCA_043757105.1 Aestuariivirga sp.
ACATGAAATCACGAATTAACGTGAATAGAATTCCACCACCAGTGAAGGCTGCATTTGCACGGGGTATGGAACGTCAGTCAGTGTTGGAATGCGGGTCAACTTCGCTGAGCCCTTGCCGTCCAACTCAACATAATCAGGAACATCACGTTCAGCAGAAGCTTGCGCTTCCAAAACAAATGCCATTTCCTTGGCCTTGGCCGAGAGCTCAACAACATCGCCAACCTTCAAACGAATCGAAGCAATGGTCACGCGCTTGCCGTTCAGCTTCACGTGGCCGTGGCTGACGAGCTGACGGGCAGCAAACACTGTGGCAACCCACTTGGCGCGATAAACCAAAGCATCAATGCGGCGCTCCAACAAACCGATCAGGTTTTCAGAGCTATCGCCCTTCAAACGCAGAGCCTCAGAGTAAGCACCACGGAATTGTTTTTCGCTGATATTGCCGTAATAAAACTTGAGTTTTTGCTTGGCGCGCAACTGCGTACCGAAATCCGAAACCTTGCCCTTGCGGCGTTGTCCGTGTTGGCCGGGGCCATATTCACGCTTGTTCACGGGGCTCTTGGGGCGACCCCAAATATTTTCACCCAGACGACGATCAATTTTATACTTGGCGCTTAAACGCTTTGTCATTTACGGTTCTCCAGAACGATTAATAGGAAACCCACCCTCCTCCTCTGCTTTGCAGCAGCCGACAGATACCAAAGGCATCACAGGTAAGCAAAAGCACGGCAAAAGCCGTGCAATTAAAGGGTTGTCTAGCTGACGCAATCTGAGATGTCAAACTGGCAAATCTATGACTTCATGCTTTGGAAAACCCATCGTTCCATAAGCTGTCAGTGTTTCCGAAGCGCTGCCCCGGGCAGAAGTTAGGATCACAGTGCCATGGGCCGGATAATCACCATTAGTTGGCTGTAGTTTCGTTTCCTCGGCCACATCCGCCACACGCCGCGCAATCGCTGGAGCAGGATCGATAAACTTAACAGGCCAAGGCGCAACTTCATTGATTTCATCAACCAGCAGCGGATAATGCGTACAACCTAAAACCACTACATCAGTGCGCCCGCCATCGCGCTTGCGGTAAACCGGCATTATCTCATTGCGAAGCTCGTCCATATCCACTTTATGCCCACGCAATTTCTGCTCAGCAATTTCCGCCAAACGTGGCGCGCCGTGGAGGAATACTTTGCAATGGAATGCATAAGTGTGAATCAGTGAATGGGTATATTCCCGGTTGACTGTTCCGGGTGTGGCCAACACGCCAATGATCCCAGACTTTGTCATCGCCGCCGCGGGCTTGATGGCGGGCACCGTTCCAACAAACGGAACCGGATAAGTCTCACGAAGTTCCTTCATTGCAATTGTCGAGGCCGTGTTGCAGGCAATCACCACCACATCAGGCTTAACCCGCGCAATCAATGCGCCCAACACTTTCACAATGCGCGCAGACAAATCCTGCTCTTTCCAAGCGCCATAAGGAAAACCCGCATTGTCTGCCGAATAAACCAAATGGGCATCCGGCAATTGCTTAGCCACGGCGCTGGCAACAGTTAAGCCGCCCATGCCAGAGTCAAACAACAGAATGCGTGGCTTACTCATCCGTTTTGCTGCCCCTTAAATGTTTACGCGTGAGAGACGACACCATACCGCGCAATGTCATAACTTCCTGTTCAGTCAACAAGGCACGAGCAAACATATTGCGAAAACTGCGCATGACGAGTGGTTGTTTTTCTTTAGTCTTGAAAAATCCGGCATCGTTGAGTTCAGATTCGATATGATCATAAAAACCATAAATTTGATCTTTGGTGGCAGGCTGTGTTCGCGTCATTTTGAGACCGGGGCCGGAATGGGCTTCAAGCTCTTGCGTGGCCATGCCGAGTGAAGTGGCGGTTGACTTATACCATTCATACCCCACCAGCAAAACCGCCTGTGCGATATTCAACGACGCATAATCTGGATTTACGGGTGCAGAGATAATCATATCCGCTTTCGAAACTTCGTCATTCGAAAGACCCCAACGTTCGCGACCAAATAAAATGGCCACCTTCTCACCCCTGTCGATCCGCGCATGCATATCGGCTGTGGCTTGTTCAGGCGTCATCACTTCCTTGGTCATGTCACGTGGTCGCGCCGTGGTGGCATAAACATAGTTGAATTCAGCAAGTGCTGCTTCCAAAGTCTCATGCGTGGTTGCTGCTTGAACAGTTTCAACAGCACCAGCCGAAGCCGTAACTGCGCGCTCCATATCGATGCCTGCGCGCGGAGAAACCAACCGCAAATCCGACAATGAAAAGTTAGCCATGGCTCGCGCCGCCATGCCAATATTTTCACCGAGCTGCGGATTTACCAACACGACAGCAGGAGCGGGGCCAAATTGCATTTGTCTTTTTTTATGAGAAACAGTCATGCCCCCAATTAGCGCGAGCATGATAAAACTGCAAAGCCTCTATTAACCGCTAAATAACTCCACCAACTCCACCCGCCTATTCTTCGCTTGGCCTTCCGGCGTACGGTTGCTGGCAAGTGGTGCTATTGGCCCGGCAGCTTTGGGCACCATACGAGATTTATCGACGCCTGCTGCCGTCAACGCTTTGACCACCGCAATGGCGCGCGCACCTGAAAGCTTCATATTATAATCCAGCGCCCCACGATTATCGGTGTGGCCCACCACGTAAATTTTCACCTTCGAATTATTTCTTAGGTAGGTTACCATTTGATCCAACTGAGGTTGCGAATTAGATTTGATGTCGGCCTTGTCATAGTCAAAAAATATTCCATAAATTGCTACGCGACCCGAAGCACCAATGGCAGCACCAAGGTCGTCAGCCGAAAGAGTAACAATTTTGTCCTCACGGGTTTTAGGTTCAACAATTTCAATTAAAACGCCAACACGGTTTTTCAAGGCTGCGGAAAAATCGCCCATGCGCACGCTCTGGTTCTGCGCAGCAAAAACGGAAATATAGGTCTCAGCACCTACCTCACCTTTTTTGAACAGTGCATATCTTGGATCGACTACACCAAAAAACATAGCACGAGAAAGCGAATTGCGTCGCTGATCTGATTCTTCTGAAATAACGACGAGACCAGGATCATTCCAACTATATTTCAAGTTCTTAAACTCAGCACCACAGGCTTCTTTGGCGCATTCGAAAACCACTTCAAAACCTTTAGCTTTCAAAGCATCCGTGTAATTGCCAAAAACCTCCAAAGACGAGCGCTCGAGCGGAGAAGAATACAGTGAGCGCGTAACTTTGCCCTGCAGTGTTATTGTCGTATCAAATTTTTTCTTTATTGCAGGGCCAGTAGGAAGTGTGATTTCATTAAAAGCCTTAGTCGTTTGATCGACGATACTTGAACCCTCATAGCGACCTGTGAGTGGGCTATCAACCGAGCCCTTTGCATCTTTTTCCAGCACCGCGAGGATATCGGGCTTAACAGCGAAAACAGGAGTGGCAGTCAAAACAATCAAAACTAATGAACATAAAATAGCACGAAACATGGTTTTCTCCTTCGTGCCCCCACATTCCTTCTAATTGAACATTCAAACTCGTCAAGCTGTAGAGATATGCCCACATCTAACTTGTCGCATCCACCTTTTTTTATTGACTCAAATATTCTTATCCTTTATCCGAGTAATCTTATCGGATATTAAAATTGGAGATTTTTTGATGATAATGCGGGTTGCAGTTTCGGTTTTTACAGTTCTAGCTTTGACTTCTCAACTTCGTGCTGAAGACATTGTGACTTACGAAACCACTTTGAAAGACAAAGCCTTCACCGTGGCCGAAATCAAAGTTCCAGCAGGCAAGCCTTTCATCATCAAGCTCAATAACGCCAACGCCGCATCGGCTGAACTTGAAGCAAAAGACATGAAAATCGAAAAGGCCGTGCCGGGAAATTCTTCCATTGTTGTGCGCGTCAAAGCCAT
>JAYVPZ010000446.1:0-15526 GCA_043757105.1 Aestuariivirga sp.
TGGCATAGCCGCCATAGAAAAACACCGCGTTTGGCATGGGCGCATTATCGTATTTCTTTGAGTAGTAAACGCGGGCCATGCGCGTGACACGGTATGATCCGCGTGGCGTATGATAACCTGGACGCGCAGATGAAATGCGCCAATAGCCTTCAGGCCAACCATTGACTGACACAGCCATGGTTTGTGAGGCGATGCTAATGTCCACCACCACAATGGGTGGCAATGCGGGCGCACGGTGGCGACGATTTTTTCCACGTGCTTCTACAGGAGCAACCAACAGGGATAACACAGAGAAAATAATAAAAAATACAGCAAATATCTTTTTCAAATGAACCTCCAGCTCGAGTTGCCCCCTCGATTGTGATCAATGTTACATCAAATTAAGTTTATGGCAAAGTGTGGAGGTCAATCCAACAAAAACTCGCGACCAACCTTAACGCGCTTATCTTTACCATAAGCAATAATGTCAGCAGTTGCGTAAGTCTCGGTTAACGTGGCGGGTAAAAAGCTGCCTGTTCCCACCATGTTTACAGGCGCTTTGGCAGCACCCATGATCTGACATTTTTGCGGATCAAAGCCCGATGAAGCCACAATCTGCGCAGACTTATACCCGGCTTGATCTAGTGCCTGACGCGCATGGATGACTGACGCGACTGACACGCCCTTACCAAAAAGGATGCGGCGCACCTTATCAACAAGAATATTGCTGGGATCCATTTGGAATGCGCGGCCACCTAGCACTTGTTCAACGATGGAATATTCCCCCATTACGTTTAACCATTGCCCCACAACTTCGACCGATTTTTCATAGTCGAGTCCTTGGGCAAAGCGCCCGCCATGAGTGTCGAGGCGAACGCCAAAGGACTTGCCTGCTTTGTCGAGTTTGGCTTCATCGTAAAACCATTTGGCACAGCGCAATGAGTCAGTGATTTCTTCGCCCGTATAATCGACGAGTGCAATTAGTGATTTTGAATCGGGGAGTGTTTCTGTGAACAGTTTTAAAGCCGCCAGAACGTCGCCTTTTGCATAGCCCACCAGCGCATGAGGCATCGTGCCCATGCCAGCCCCTGCCCCAAAAAATGGCGCGGTTAAATCTTGGGATGAACCGATGAAGCCTTTAACTTTAGGATCAATCTTGCGAGCCGCAACGCTGCCAACCATGGCACCATAGGCAGCAAGAATATTCATCTCAGCGCCAGAGCCATGGCGCGCATGCATATCCATAAATCCTGCCGAAGGAATAGCGCGGCACATTTCATAAGCATTGTTGGCCGCTACACACGGGAAGCCCGTTTTTTGCAGGAGAAGCGTTTCAATTTCGGAAAGCGCTTTCATTGATCCGGTGATTTCCATCAGCTTATGCTCGGAGGGAACCACTTCACCTTCAGCGACAAACCGCTTCACCTTTGCATCTGGTACAAAGTGATTGACCAAACGGATAGCAGGTTCCAATGCGGCCACAACGCGCCTGCGCATGAACACAGCGAAAGTGACTTGGCAGTCGCCATGGGCCGCGACAATACGAGAAGTATTTGTGAAGTATTTATCGGTTTGACCAGAGATTGGCCCCGCCGCTTTGATGAGATCAATCAGTCGGTCGAGTATCGCTGCATGCGAAGGTTCGAGCTGCGATGACTTCACATTCATAACTTAACATCTTTCAGAATATCCGTTGCGCCGCGCCGCATCAGGTCGACATCCACCGCTGCTGCCAAGAATGTGAAGCCACGCGAAATATATTCATTCATCACGGCTGCATCGCCTGCAAACGCGCCTGCGAACAGATTATTGCGCTTGCAAGCGGCTGCGACTTTATCCATCGCCGCCAAAGTATAATCAGCGGTCTTGTTAATGCCTGCACCATTTGAAAGCGCAATTGATAAATCTGATGGCCCAACGAACAAACCATCAAGGCCGGGCACCGAGGCAATGTCGTCAACGGCTTCTAAAGCTTCACGAGTCTCAATCATCGCAAACACCAGTGTTAATTTATTGGCCTGAGCCAGATATTCGCCGGGAGTGATCTTCGCGGTTTGAACCATTGTATATCCGCCCCAGCTGCGCTGGCCCATGGGTGGATATTTAGCTGCTTTGACCAGAGCTTCGCACTGCGCACGCGAATTGACCATGGGTGCAATGACAGCGGATGCACCTGCATCAAGCACCTGCCCCACCAAACCGGGATCATTCCACAAAACGCGAACGATTGCCGGTTTACCTGCAGCTGAAATAGAAGCAATCATACCAGCGGCATCGCCAAAATCCATCATGCCATGCTGCATATCCAGCGTGACACCATCAAACGGCAATCGCGCCAATTGCCCTGCAAGCTGCGCCCCAGCCATCGACATCCATGAAAACAAAAACGGTTTTCCCGTCGAAAGCCGTTCGCGCAATTGCATTGCCATGGCTTATGTCGCTTCGATCTGAGCTATCGCCGTGTGCATTAACTCGTCCATAGCTTGACGGATTTGTTGCTCAGATTGGGTGATATTCTTGGCTTTGAAGTCGGCCACAACTTTCCGCACAACGTCATCATCACCCACTTCTTCAAAATCAGCAGCTACAACCTCCTTGGCATAAGCATCAACGGCAGCGCCCGTGATCCCCATTTTCTCAGCGGCCCAAACACCCAAAAGCTTATTGCGGCGGGCGGTGGCCTTGAAGCGCAACTCTTCGTCATGGGCAAACTTGTTTTCAAAACCTTTTTCACGGCTATCAAATGTAGACATATGCTTTCTCCAATCAATCTCTGCCAGATCAATTAGCTATGCGCCTCTCGCAAATCAACTGTTTGACACCCATATATATTTATTGTGCGCCGCAACATAAAAGTCTAACAACAGGGCAAATTATCCACCGCCACCGGATTGCCCTGTATTCGAACTGTCTTGGCGTGTAAGCAGAAGTGAGTAAACAAGTGTCCACAAGGATTCTTTCCATGACCAGCAGACGGACGAAAATCTACGAAGGCAAGGCCAAGACCCTTTATGAAGGGCCAGAACCTGGCACCGTGATTGTCCATTTTAAAGATGATGCCACAGCCTTTAATGGCGAACGCAAAGCCGTGATCGAAGGCAAAGGCGTTCTCAATCAGCGCATTTCGGAATATTTGTTTACCAAACTGAATGAGCTGGGCCTGCCTACACATTTCATTCGGTCTTTGAACATGCGCGAACAATTGGTGCGCGAAGTTGAGATCATTCCATTGGAAGTGATCGTACGCAATGTGGCTGCTGGTTCGTTGGCTAAGCGTTTAGGATTGGAAGAAGGCACTGTTTTGCCGCGCTCGATCATTGAGTTTTGCTATAAGAACGATGCGCTGGGCGATCCGATGGTGAGTGAAGAGCATATTACTGCTTTCGGTTGGGCAACGCCCATGGAGCTGGATGACATTATGCATATGTCAATCCGCATCAATGACTTTTTGACCGGATTGTTTTTAGGGATCGGTATTAAACTGGTCGATTTCAAAATTGAATTTGGCAGGCTGTTTGAAAATGACATGATGCGCATTGTTCTGGCTGATGAAATCAGCCCAGACTCGTGCCGCTTGTGGGATATGAAAACCAATCAGAAGCTGGATAAGGACGTGTTTCGCCGCGATTTAGGCAATCTGGTTGAGGCCTATCATGAAGTGGCAAAGCGACTTGGGATTATTCAGATGAATGAAACACCCGAACGCAGCAAACCAAAGCTGGTAAAGAGCGATACATAAATGAAAGCCAAAATAAAAGTCACTCTCAAAAATGGTGTCCTCGATCCGCAGGGCAAGGCCATTGAGGGTGCACTCGGATCACTCGGTTTCGGGGGCGTGAACGGCGTGCGCCAAGGCAAATATTTTGAAATCGAATTGGCTGAGATGGATAAATCAAAGGCGCAAACCGCATTGAAATCCATGTGTGAAAAATTGATCGCCAACACCGTGATTGAGAACTACGAGATTGAGTTAGCTTAATTCCAATGAGTCATTTATTTCTCCGGACGTGGATGAAAAAGTCGAAGACTGTAGGTTCAGTTTGGCCGACTAGTTCCCACATGGCCAAGAGAATGGCGAGCGTCATTAACGTTCATTCTGGATTACCCGTTCTTGAATTAGGGCCAGGCACAGGTTCAATTACAAAGGCAATTTTGCAAACTGGATTAATACCGACGAAACTTTTTGCTGTTGAATACACCCAAGAATTTGTGGAACGGCTTGAAACAAAATTTCCAGAGATCAATGTTGTTCATGGCGATGCCTTTGATCTTGAAAAGTCGCTAGGCGTTCAAAACCGAACTGTTTTTGATTGCGCGATTTCAGCCTTGCCGCTGTTAAACTTTCCTTTGGCAACCCGCACTTCATTTGTCGAAGATGTATTGACCCGTATTCCAATAGGACGACCGCTGATACAATTTTCGTATGGGCCATTTGCACCTGTTGCAGAAAAGTCGGGCCATTTCACAATTGAGCGTTATGATATAATTTTGCGGAATATCCCCCCGGCTCAACTTTGGATCTATCGGCGGAAAACACATTGAGTTACACACAATCATGAAATCCGCAGTCATCACTTTCCCCGGCATTAACCGCGAGCGCGATATGTTGCTGGCACTGGAAGCCACTACGGGCCACAAGCCGATCTCCGTTTGGCACACTGAAACAACGCTTCCTGATGTCGATCTGGTCGTCGTGCCCGGTGGGTTTTCTTATGGCGATTACTTGCGCTGTGGGGCGATTGCAGCGCGTTCACCCATTCTGGCAGATATCAAGGCCAAAGCTTTGAACGGACTCAAAGTTATTGGCGTGTGCAATGGCTTTCAGATCATTACCGAAGCTGGCCTTCTGCCCGGCGTTTTGATGCGCAATGCAAACTTGCATTTCGTTTGCCGCGAAGTGAAATTGAAAATTGAAAACAATGAAACCTTTTTCACCAATAAAATGGCCAAAGGCCAAATCGTCTCCTGCCCCGTGGCACATGGCGAAGGCAATTATGCATGCGACGCAGAAACCCTGAAACGCCTCGAAGGCGAAGGCCGCGTGGTGTTTCGTTATGCTGAAGGCTCAAACCCCAATGGGGCAACGAATGACATCGCCGGAATCATAAATGAAGCAGGCAACGTCATCGGCATGATGCCGCATCCTGAAAATATGATTGAACCACTGCATGGCAAGATTGATTGCAGGCCGTTTTTTGAAGGGCTCATAGCTGCCTAAGCGCCAACCGCTTCGACAAATGTTTTGGAATCAGAAATCCATCCGAACAATACTTCAATTGTCAGAAGTGAAGCCTCGTGATTGCTGCGTGAATTGTTGAAACCAATTGGCTCAGCGGTGCAATCTTCTAAAAGTACGCAGTGATAATCGCGAAACATGGCATCGCGAATGGTTGATTCTACACAAATACTTGTGGTGCAACCGGTGAAGATCAAATATTTGGCATTCAATCCTTTGAGTATCGTATCAAGCGAAGTTTCGTAAAAACCACTGAAACGATGTTTTGGAACAATTATATCGCCGTTTTCCGGTTTCAATGCGTCGATGATTTGCGCGCCCCATTCACCTGCCACCAAAATCCGACTTTCACGACCATCAGGTGCAACCATCAGTTCGCCAACTGAAAGCCGCGCATGGCGTTGACGATGAGGCGAATCAGCAGCCCCCATATCGGCCAGATCAGCTCGATGTTGCATTTGCAAATAGACAATTGGTATGCCAGCCTTGCGTCCAGCTATCAAAACATTTGCCGTTGGCTGCACAGCCTCATTGATAGGGGTTATGTCTATACCTGCCCGATCAAACATACCGCCGATTGAACCAAAATCATTTTGCATATCGACGACGATAATTGCGGTTTTGGCATTATCAATTTGAATATCGGCTGGCCTTGATGGCAGAGAAAAGGGTTTGGATTGAATTTGCATAGTTGCACTCCTCATACCCCCTCTAAGAGAGAAATACCAAATCCAACCAATAGTCAATTGATCCAACAATAATTTTTGATCCCTCTTAATCTGAAAATAACTTGTCCTAGGCCATAAAAGAAGAAATTTTATGGGATAATCCTATGTCAACGACGCAAGAAACTGTTCAAAACTTCAAAGCTTTTGACTTAAGCAAGATTTATACCATTGCTCGCGCCCATGCGTTTCCGGGCCTGTGGCTTTGGGGTTTGGCAGCGGCTATGTGTTTGGTTGATACGGCGCTGATAGCACTAAATCCGCGCCTGAGTTTTACGTTCCAGCCGATGTTAGGCGCAATCATCCCTCTAAGTTTTGTTCCAGTTTTAATTTGGCGGCTAAGCACAGTTACGGAAGCGACAAGCCCCAAATATGTGCGCATGATGCGCTGCGGATTGATGGTGTTATTTTTAATTCCAACAATGTCATCGCTCGGCGTTCTCAATCATATTTTAATGGCGGTTCGGTTTCCGCTAGTTGATGATTTATTGACCAGTTGGGACCGCGCTTTAGGTTTGGACTGGCTAGCCTTGGGCCGTGCCATTGCCTATTTTCCGCTGGTCAATCTTGCCATGGATCAAATTTATCAATTTATGCTGCCTGCCCTTATCATGGTGGGGCTTCATGCCATTATTGTTGGGCGTTCAAACTATGCCACGGAATTTTTAGGTTTGGTTATTTTGACGGCCAGTTTTTGCGTGACCATGGCGATGTTTTTTCCGTGCATCGGCGCGATGGACCATTTGGCCGACCCCGCTTTTAAAGCAATGTTCTCAGCTGATACGGGCAATAGTTTTGTACCACAGCTTCTTGAAATAAGAGGAACTGCTCCAGTCTTGTTCAATCCGTTAAGATTAGCGGGCCTTGCCGCCTTCCCGTCTTTCCACTGCGTGTGTGGCGTGCTGATGATTTATGGTAGTCGCAGCACCATAATCAGCCATGTGATTGCATCTATATTCGGCGTGTTACTGATTGCGTCAACGCCAACATTTGGTGGGCATTACTTTGTTGATTTGATATCTGGCGCTATCATCGCAATTGTGTTCATTCTGATTGGCCGCCGAATTCAGAAACATTACGCAAAAGCTTAAATCAAGTTTTGTAAAAATTGCAGTGAGCGCATTAAGTGTTCATTCATGCTGGCCCGCGTTAACACTAGATTAACGTCGTTTTTTGCCGCTGAATGCAAACACCCACACGGATCAGGTGTGGGTGATTGCAACACTTTAAACCATGTGAGAGTTCAAAATGTTTGGAAACCTTTTCAGCAACCATAAAGACACCAACCAAGCCAATGAGGCTTTAGCCGAGCGCATGGATCATATGATGCGTGTAAACAATCTAGCCTCGCGGATCGTTAAATTGGAAGTCAAAACACCTGTGCCGGTTAAAAATCCCGCAGCAATATTGGTTAAGAGAACAATATCGCTGCGCCGATCATTTGCAGCATAAGTTTTACGAGCACCAAACCAACGCTACAACAATGTCTTTGTGTCTTGCGCTAATTAACTTTGGTGCAAGCACCTTCAGTCTAGGGTTGCACTCATGCCAGGGGGCAATCGACATAGGATAGATATGATGAGACCTACACCATTTATTGTAGCTTCCAAGGACGAAGAACGTAGTGAACTTTTGCGGAGATTGGCTGCAGCACTTGAACCGAAACCCTTGCATGATGGTAAAACACTAACGGCCAAACGCAGCGGAACAAAATCCACAGAGCAAGAATAGGATTTGTGAATCTTTGGCCTTCGCGTTAAACGGCGTTTATGAATACACATGCTGTTTCCGAACCCATAATCACTGCTGAAATCGTAGCTTCCCATGGGCTTAAGCCCGATGAATATGATCGGTTTTTGGCGCTCTTAGGCCGTGTGCCCACCATGACCGAACTTGGCATTTGTTCGGCCATGTGGAACGAGCATTGTTCTTATAAGTCTTCGAAAAAATGGTTGAAGACTTTGCCCACCGCAGGCCCGCGCGTGCTTCAAGGGCCGGGCGAAAATGCAGGCGTTATTGATATTGATGATGGTCAGGCCATCGTGTTTAAAATGGAAAGCCACAACCACCCTTCTTTCATTGAACCATATCAAGGCTCGGCCACTGGCGTGGGCGGTATTTTGCGCGATGTGTTTACGATGGGTGCAAGGCCGATTGCGGCACTGAATGCGCTGCGCTTTGGCGAACCATCGCATCCCAAAACTCGCCATTTGGTTTCAGGCGTTGTGGCGGGTGTGGGCGGTTATGGCAATTCATTTGGCGTGCCGACTTTGGGCGGCGAGGTAAATTTCCACAAAAGCTACAACGGCAATATTCTGGTCAATGCCATGGCTGTTGGCTTGGCAGACGCGGATAAAATATTTTTGTCTAAGGCCGAGGGTGTTGGCCTGCCTGTGGTTTATCTGGGTGCAAAGACGGGCCGTGACGGCATTCATGGCGCGACGATGGCTTCGGCTGCTTTTGAAGCTAACGCCGAAGAAAAGCGCCCAACCGTGCAGGTTGGTGATCCGTTCACTGAGAAATGTTTGTTGGAAGCTTGCTTGGAATTGATGGCATCAGGCGCTGTGATTGCTATTCAAGACATGGGTGCGGCAGGCCTTACTTCATCGGCAGTTGAAATGGGGGCTAAGGGCAATCTGGGGATTGAGCTTGATCTGGATAAAGTGCCTTGCCGCGAAACGGGCATGAGCGCTTATGAAATGATGCTGTCAGAATCCCAAGAGCGGATGCTGATGGTGCTGCGCCCTGAAATGGAAAAACTGGCTGAGGCGATCTTTGTAAAATGGGGATTGGACTTTGCGATTATTGGCAAGACAACCAACACTTTACGCTTTGTTATTAAACATCAAGGTGAAGTAAAAGCTGATCTGCCGATCAAGGAAATGGGCGATAACGCGCCTGAGTATGATCGTCCTTGGGTGGAGCCGAAAAAGCTTCCAGTGATCGCCGCCTCGTCAATCAAGCCACCCGCTGACCTCAAAGCCGCCATTCTCAAAATTATCGGCTCACCAGATATGTGCTCAAGGCGTTGGGTTTGGGAGCAATATGACACGCTGATTGGTTCAAACTCCGCGCAACTGCCGGGCGGCGACGCTGGCGTGGTGCGCATTCAAGGCCAAAAGGCCATTGCAGTTTCTTCAGACGTAACACCGCGTTATGTTTATGCTGATCCATTTGAAGGTGGCAAACAAGCCGTAGCTGAGAGCTGGCGGAATTTGACGTGCGTGGGTGCAGAGCCAATTGCTTTCACCGATAATCTGAACTTCGGCAATCCTGAAAGGCCAGAGATTATGGGCCAATTGGTATTTGCCATAAAAGGCATTGGCGAGGCGGCGCGCGCGTTGGATTTCCCGGTCGTGTCCGGCAACGTGTCACTTTACAACGAAACCATGGGCACCGGCATTTTGCCTACGCCAACAATTGGTGGCGTGGGCCTGCTGCGCGATTTGTCGAAAATGACGACAACCAAATTCAAACATGCGGGTGATGTGATTTTGCTGGTGGGTGGCCATGGCGATCATATGGGGCAATCAATTTACTTGCGCGAAATTGAAGGCCGCGAAGAAGGCGCACCGCCACCTGTTGATTTGGGAAAAGAACGCAGACATGGCGACTTCGTGCGGGGATTGATCAATGAAGGTCAATTAACGGCTGTGCATGATATTTCGGATGGCGGCTTACTCATTGCCGTGATCGAAATGGCATTACCCACAAGTTTCGGCGCAAGCCTCAATAAACTCAACCACGTCCAGATGTTCGCCGAAGACCAATCGCGTTATGTGATCACCTGTTCTGCCGCCAATGCCGCAAAAATTATCGCCAGTGGAAACGCCATTCAAATCGGTCTAATTACCCGTGAGGCACAACTGACAATTGATAGCGAATTTTCAATTTCTGTGGCAGAGTTGCGCGAAGCCCATGAAGGCTGGTTCCCCAATTATATGAAAGGCTAAAATACCATGGCCGAGTCCCAAAGTAATTTTAGTGACGGCGAAAGCTATGAACGTTTTATGGGCCGTTGGAGTAGATTAGCAGGGCAGCAGTTTCTAACTTGGTTGGATGCCCCAATGGGCAAATCTTGGCTTGACGTGGGTTGCGGCAACGGGGCCTTCACCGAAGAAATATTTTTGCATGCAGCGACGTCTGCTGTGGTTGGTGTCGACCCTTCCGAAGGGCAACTGGCATTTGCCAGAAAAAGGCTCGGAACGCCCGGCGCGAAATATCAGTTGAGTGGTGCAGCCCCTTTGCCGTTTGGCGATGCCAGTTTCGACGTGACGGATATGGCATTGGTAATTGCCTTTGTACCTGATCCCGCCTTGGCCGTGGCCGAAATGGCACGTGTAACAAAACCCGGTGGCATTGTTGCATCCTACATGTGGGATTTGCCGGCTTACGGCGTGCCCCTTAGCCAAATGATGCGCGCAATGCAGCAAGTGGGATGTCCAACAGCACAGCCACCAAATGCTGCATTCTCCAGCATGGAACCAAAGCGCCAATTATGGATTGATGCGGGTTTAAAATCAGTTGAAAGCACCGTAATTCGCATTACCGTTTCATTCAAGGATTTTGAAGACTTCTGGGAGTGCAACACTCTACCGCTTGGGCCGCAGGCCAAAATTATTCAAAATTTGTCCGCGGAAACAAAAGAAAAATTACGTGCGCAGCTGCAAAAATCTCTGCCAATCGCTCCGGATGGACGAATTGCTTTTGAGTCTTTTGCTAACGCTGTGAAAGGAATCGTTTAGTCGAATACAGATTGACCGTCGCATTTTGTCAATTGTCGCAGCAATGGAACTAAAAGCACTTGGCGGCGTTTAAGCGATGTCACGAGAGTTAGTTTCCTCAGTTAATGCAGGATAAATGACTTATTTGATCGTAGTATCATTATTAAAAAGGATAAAAAATGGACAAAAAATTCCTCGCCGCAAGCATAGTCGGCTTGTCATTACTGTCGGCCAGTGTAGCGGCTGAAGCAAGAACCGGCGGTGTGAAAGTTGGCGTTCTAAATTGCCAGATTGCTGGAGGCGTAGGCCTAATCATCGGCTCGTCAAAAAATATCAGCTGTAATTTTAGAAACGTTTCAGGTAGGACGGAGCGCTATCATGGCAGCATTGACAAGCTGGGTTTGGATATTGGCGTTACGGGAAAAGCCACTGTTGCTTGGTTCGTATTTGCGCCCGGTAGTGTTCGGCGTGGCGCATTGGCAGGGTCTTATGTAGGTGGATCAGCGCAGGCTTCGGTCATTGCAGGTCTTGGTGCCAATATTTTGGTTGGCGGTTTCGACAACAACATCAATTTACAACCGCTCAGTGTTCAAGGTCAATTGGGCCTCAACTTGGCGATAGGCATAGCCAATTTGAACCTCAGGCCAGGTCGTTAATCGAATTATATTGTATTTGACCCCGCATGCTCTGCATGCGGGGTTTTTTTTATGGGACTTCACCACAGTCGTTGAAGCTTTGTGTTGTGGTTGCTATATGTCTTTGACCAAAGAGGATTTAGCTATGGCCATGACTGCTCCAGATATTGAACGCTTCATCACTGAGGGCATACCCGGTGCTGTAGTGCAAATCCAAGATTTGGCTGGAGACGGTAATCACTATTCAGCCAATGTCGTTGCTGCCGCGTTCAAAGGCAAAAACCGCGTGCAGCAACACCAAATGGTCTATGCCGCCCTCAAAGGCCGCATGGGTGGTGAACTTCACGCACTTGCGCTACAAACCAGCATCCCAGAGGAAAATTAATATGACCGACATTAAATCTCAAATCGACACGCAAGTAAAATCCAACGACGTGGTGCTGTTCATGAAGGGCACAGCGGATATGCCGCAATGTGGTTTTTCTGGCCGCTCGGTGCAAATCTTAACCCAGCTCGGCGTTCCGTTCAAAGATGTGAACGTGTTGGCCAATGACGAAATTCGCCAAGGCATCAAGGACTATACCAATTGGCCAACTGTGCCCCAGCTTTATGTGAAAGGTGAATTTGTGGGTGGCGCTGACATCATGATGGAAATGTATCAGTCCGGCGAGTTGAAGCAACTGATGGCTGATAAAGGCGTGGGCGTTTAATGCTGAAGCTTTATTACGCGCCCAAAACCTGTTCGCTGGCGCCAATGATTGCGCTGGAGGAAGCGGGTGCGGAATATTCGGCGCATAAGGTTAACTTTGCTGCGAATGAGCAGAATACTGCGCCTTATAAATATGTGAACCCGAAAGGCCGTGTGCCAGCACTGGCCACGGATAAAGGCGTGATCACCGAGAACGTGGCGATCCTTAGTTTCATTGCTGATGTGTTTCCAAAAATGCGCCTGTCGCGGTCTGATCCATTTGCCTTTGCGCAGATGCAGGCTTTTAATTCGTATCTCGCTTCAACCGTGCATCCGCACCATGCACATAACCGCCGTGGCAGCCGGTGGTCTGATGATCCGGCAGTGGTTGAAGCCATGAAAATTAAAGTGCCGCAGAATATGACGGATTGCGCTGCTGTCATTGAGAAAGACCACCTCAAAGGGCCGTGGGTGATGGGCGAGCAATATACGCTGGCTGATGCTTATCTTTTTACGATTGCCAATTGGCTGGAAGGTGATGGCGTGGACACATCAAAGTTCCCCAAGATTTTAGCGCACCGTGCCGCCATGTTGGAACGACCTGCTGTGATTGCTGCGATGGAGAAGCACGGGGGATAATTCATATCTCCCCTGTTCTAACCGCCATTGACCAAATCAGAGCCATCGCCTTTATTGACACAATGAACTCCAAAACCATCGCCCTCCTCGCGCTCGCCTTTGCCATTTTCACCTGGGGCGTCTCCTATGTGTTGGTGCGTTCATTGGTGCTCGCCTCTGGCCCGTCCGACTCGATTGTCATCCGCATGTGCACCACGGCCATCGTATGTTTGCCGTTGCTAGCGTTCACAGGTTGGCGCATTGACCGCGCTGATATTCCTAAACTGATCCTCACCGGATCAGTTGGCATGTTTGGCTATTTTCTAGGAACGATCTTCGGCTTTGCTCATGTAAGTTCTGGCATTGGTGGTATGATTATCGCAACCCAACCCTTGCTGATTGCAATACTGGCGGCAGCATTAGGCACTGAAAAACTATCGACATCCGTGCTGGTCGGCATGGTAATTTCATTTGCGGGGTCGCTGTTTCTGTTTAGTGGCAATGCGGGCGCGGCACAAACCACAGCAGACCTCATCATCGGCTGCGCGATGATTTTCACCTGTGGTATTGCATGGGCCATCTATGTGATTTTCAGCATACCATTGGTTCGAAAATACGGCGCTCTGAAAATTGCAGCGTGGTCCTTAGTTCTCTGCGCGCCCCCCGCACTGGTTTTCTTGTCGTCGTCGACTTCGGGCGCTATTGCCAATATGCGCTCTGAAGATTGGCAGGCGCTGTCTTTCCTATCAATCGTCTCCACATTCATAGCATTGGCTGCGTGGAATTTCGCGTCTGGCCATCTGCGCTCGACCACTATGGGTGCATCGCTTTATTTCGTGCCTGTTCTTGCCGTCGTCACGGGCTGGCTGGTGTTAGGCGAAAAAGTAACGCTCTCCACATTTATCGCAGGATTCTTAATTTTGGCGGGCGTTGCGATTGCAGAGTTTGGAAAATCATTTCTCACGCGGATTAAAAAGGCTTAGGTTCTGAAAATGAACGCCATTACCAAACCTACGCCTTGGTATTTTCTCGCCATCACTGTGTTGATTTGCGGCTGTTGCGTGGCCATCGTTAACTTTGGCGTGCGGTCAACTTTTGGGCAATTCACGCTGCCGATTTCAAATGAATATCTCTGGCCGCGCGAAACGTTCTCATTCGCGCTGGCTGTACAAAATTTGATGTGAGCCATTGCAACACCGTTTGCTGGAGCCTTGGCTAATCGTTACGGTTCGGCGCGCGTGCTGATGATTGGCGCAATAATTTATGCGATAGGCGTTGCTGGCATGGCAGCGTTGGGCCGTATTGTGCCACCAGAAAAAAGATCATGGGCGTTTGGCTTGGCGACTGCTTCGGGTTCGCTCGGCCAATTTATTTTCTCGCCACTCACAGGCGCAATGTTATCGGTATACAGCTGGCACACTGTGTTGTTGATACTCGCCTCTTCATCATTGTTGATAATCCCATTTGCTATGCCATTGCTGGTGCAAAATTCGAGCGGTAGCAAAGCCAGTGCAGGCGAAACTGATTTAACAATGAGCCAAGCAATTAAGCTGGCATTCGGGCCACCGCTCATATTTATTGCTCACAGCGGGCTTCTTTGTATGCGGGTTTCAACTTGCGTTCGTCACCGTGCATCTGCCGCCTTATCTGGCTGAGCACGGTAACACCAAAGAGTTCGCTGGATTGGCTATGGGCCTCATCGGTTTATTTAATGTGATTGGTTCCTACACCGCTGGCATCCTCGGCAGCCGCAATGATAAGCGCTTTCCGCTCAGCGCCATTTATTTGCTGCGCGCCATCGCAACTGTGGCCTTCATCAGCTTTCCAATCACGCAAATCTCAACCTTGATGTTCACTGCGGTATTAGGCTTCCTCTGGCTCTCCACTGTGCCCTTCACCATGCAACTCGTCATCGTCATGTTTGGCACGCGTTACATGGCAACGCTTTATGGCTTTGTATTTTTAAACCACCAAGTCGGTTCTTTCCTTGGCGTGTGGTTGGGCGGAAAGCTTTATGATGTATTTGGCACTTACAATCCTGTGTGGTGGATGAGCGTGGGGTTAGGGGTGTTTGCATTCTTAGTGCATCTGCCAATCAAAGAAGTGAAGGCCGCTAACTTTGCAATTGCCACGGCCTGAAATCCAAATATGTCGTCATCCCGGCGAAGGCCGGGATTGGGCTTCTTTAGATGAACTAAGCCCTGCCCCGGCCTTCGCCGGGGTGACGATTCAAGTGTGTTAGAGCCATGAAAAGCTACCCTTCACACAAATTCGCGCTTATGTTTTTCAGTACCGTCATTTTGCTCTGGCTAAGTCGCTATGGCACTCATTATGCGGGCGGGGGCGTTAAGTGCCGACGCAACTGGAACGATGCTCGCGGTATTTGAACCGAGCACGTCATCCGACAAGGTGTTTGCCAGCATTGTAAATGCGGGCGGTAAACCTATCCGTCAAACTAGTTTTGGTTTTATTTGGATGGTCACATCCGATGAGGCTGGCCTTGCCGGGCGCTTAAAGCAAAACGGCGCAATCGGATCGTACCGAAATTTGCCATTGAGCCCAACGATTGCGGGGTGTTTTGCATTGGCTGATGCGAAGGTTGCAGATGCATTTCAATAATGCGGAGGCGGCGGTTCTGGCGCATTTCTGCCCTGATCCATACTCTGAAACTCTTCATGCATGCGCCTGATTTGACTCTCTAAATTCTCAATACGCTTCCACTGGAATGTGATCACTTCATTCAAATCGGCAATCGTCTGCTCCTGATGTGCAAACCGAATTTCCAAGGCATCAATGCGCGAAGTATCACTCATCTCATTCTCCCAAACAAAAGGGCCCGCATTTCTGCGAGCCCCTTCAAAATACATGAAATCACGAATTAACGTGAATAGAATTCCACCACCAGTGAAGGCTGCATTTGC
>JAYVPZ010000447.1:0-3917 GCA_043757105.1 Aestuariivirga sp.
ATGTCCACACCGATTTTGAATGCACCACAGTCCGGTATCCTTGGCATGCACAAAATCCAAGAGCGCCCTATCGCCATGAACGGCCAAGTGGTGATCCGCCCAATGATGTATCTGGCTCTCAGCTATGACCACCGCATCGTCGACGGCAAAGAGGCAGTGACATTCTTGGTGCGTGTCAAGGAAACATTGGAAGACCCACAACGGGCTTTGTTGGATTTGTGATTATATGCTGGAACCAAAAATTCGAAGAAAGGATACCTCACTCGAGAGTGAGGGAGCAGAATTTCTGGTTTGCGGATATCTTCTAATAGAAGGTATTTTTGCTTATAAAAATTATAGCAAAATGCCAGGGTACGATCTCATTGCAACTGATCCGCAGCAAGGGAATCTTGCAAAAATTCAGGTCAAAAGTCGTTGGGCCAGTGATAGCGATCGTGGATTTTTAATCAAGAATTTTGATGCCGATTTCGTTGTGTTGGCGCTTTTGAATAGAGGGTATTCGTATTCAAAGAAGAAAATGAAAACTGGGACAGGAAAAGGTATTCCGGAATTTTTCATCCTACCTATGGATCTAGTAAAAAATGCGCGAAGCAAGAATAGCAGCCTCGGTAAAGTACTTTCCAAAAATATCCAAAATCTGGAATCATACAGAGACGCGTGGGATATCATCAAAAAATTCCTAACTAAATAATCAAAGGTAAAATATGGATAATTCCTTGAGCAGTATCTACGACATCACCATTATCGGCACCGGCCCCGGGGGATATGTTTGTGCGATACGTGCAGCACAACTTGGATTGAAAGTCGCTGTTGTTGAAAAGCGCGCCACACATGGTGGGACATGTTTGAATGTAGGCTGCATTCCGTCCAAGGCTTTGCTGCATGCGTCTGAGCTTTATGCCGAAAGCCAGCACTCATTTGCCAAGATGGGCATAATAGCGGAAACCAAAATTGATTTCCCGAAGATGATGAGCTTCAAACAAGAAGCCATTGACGGCAACACCAAGGGCATTGATTTTCTGTTGAAGAAAAATAAAGTTGATGTGATCCGTGGCACGGGAAAAATCTTAGGAACTGGTAAAGTGCAAGTGGGCGATCAAGTGATCGACACCAAAAATATCATCATCGCCACAGGTTCTGATGTCGCCAAACTCAAAGGCGTTGAAGTTGATGAGCAGCGCATCGTATCTTCCACTGGCACGCTTGAACTCAAAGAAATTCCAAAAAATCTTGCAATCATTGGCGCAGGCGTGATTGGCCTTGAATTGGGCTCGGTTTATGCGCGGCTTGGTTCCAAAGTCACCGTCATCGAATATCTCGACCGCATTCTGCCGGGCATGGACGAAGATGCAGCCAAGGCTTTCCAGCGTTTGTTGATGAAGCAAGGCTTCAGTTTCAAACTCGCCAGCAAAGTGACTTCTGCCAAAGCCTCAACCAAAGAAGTGAGCTTCACTGTAGAGCCAGCCGCTGGTGGCGCACCCGAAACCATGACGGCCGATGTGCTACTCGTCGCCATTGGCCGCAATGCTTACACTGATGGACTTGGCTGCGAGGAAGCAGGCATCAAGCGCGATGCGCGTGGCCGCATTGAAGTGGGCGATCACTACGACACATCACTCACCAATGTTTACGCCATCGGCGATGTCATCAAAGGCCCCATGCTGGCCCATAAGGCTGAAGATGAAGGCGTGGCATTGGCCGAACTTTTGGCCGGCCAAGCAGGGCATGTGAATTATGATGTGATCCCCGGCGTGGTTTACACATCGCCAGAACTGGCTTCAGTTGGGAAGACCGAAGAAGAGTTAAAGTCAGCTGGCATTAACTATAAAGCCGGCAAATTTCTGTTCCTCGCCAATGGCCGCGCCAAGGCCAATCAAACAACTGATGGTTTTGTTAAAATACTTGCCGATGCCGAAACCGACAAAGTTTTGGGCTGTCACATCATCGGCCCGCAAGCAGGAGAACTCATCCATGAAGTGGCCGTTTTAATGGAATTTGGCGGTTCTGCCGAAGATTTGGCACGCACCTGCCATGCCCATCCCACACTTTCCGAAGCCGTAAAAGAAGCCGCCATGGCGGTGGCAGGCCGCGCAATTCACAGTTGAACAAGCAATTCACATAAAATTTGATCCATTCGCTTAAGCGCGTTTCAAGCAGTGTCTGTCATAGTCCATTCATAGGGAAGTGGACAAAATGACAGAACAAAAAAAAGACATCGATAGTCTCATTCTTGATGATGATGTGGATTTGCTGACGAGTGTGGCCGAACTTTTGGCTGACTGTGGTTATAAAGTTAAGGGCTTTGCTGATCCAGAAAGCGCTGTAGAGTTTGCCGTAGATCAAACTTTTGCGCTTGGCCTCTTCGACTTCCGTTTGGGCAGTTTGAAAAACGGTTTGGACGTTGTGGAGACGCTGCAAATCATGGGATCAAAATCTGAATTCGTGATGGTGACCGCCGACGTGGAACGCTCCACGCAACTCCGCGCTGCTAACCTCAAGGTTTTTGAATTCATGCGCAAACCTGTGCAACCCCAAGAGCTGATCGACACCGTAACGCGTGCGCTCGCACATTGCGAACTCAGAGCTGCTTAAATTCTATAGACCGGTGGTGGGCCTCGGCCTGCTGCCATCCTCAAACCTGTTTAACTTAAATGGCGTTGGATCAACACAGGGCTTCTCGCCCGTGACGATCTGCGCCATTAATTTTGCGGCCCCTGGCCCAATGCCAAAACCATGGCCAGAGAACCCCGAGGCTAAAAATAATCCTGGCTGTTTGCTCATCGCATCAATCACCGGAACAGCATCAGGCGTTGCATCAATGATCCCCGCCCAGCTCTCTTCAATTTGAACACCTTGAAATGCTGGAAATACTTTTTGCAAGGCTTGCTTTGCATCATCCAAAATCCATTGTGCGGGTTGAGGATCAAGAATGCGCACGTGTTCGAATGGCGTTACTTCATCCATTGTCCAGCGGCGTTTTAATTTTGCCTCATCAATAAAGCGCTGGCCCAGACGCAGCTTTAATCCTTTATAATCCAGTTTAAAGACTGGTAAAAAATCGACAAGGAAGCGAAAACTATCCGGTGTAATATCGGCCACCGAATAATGATTATGGGTAATCGTAAACCCACCATCCAGTCTTTTGCGCAGAGCAAATTTATTGCCCGAGAAGGATGTTGTGAACCCCACATCAACTGGGCTACTTCGCATCACCGACCCCAATACACCAAGCTGCGGAAATCTGATGCCAATATTGTGGAGGAAACGCCGTGACCAATAGCCACCAGAAAGAACAACTTGTTTGGTAGCTATCACGCCACGTTCGGTCACTACAGCACTCACGGCACCAGCCGAAGTCTCAAGCCCACGCGCCGCGCAATTAGTGAAAATCTGCCCGCCCTTGGTCTGCAAAGCCCGCGCCATAACGGGCACGGCTATAAAGGGTTCGGCACGACAATCATTGGGCGTGTACATCGCACCACGCCATTTCAGAGTTGACCCAGGAAGAAGTTTTGCAACGTCATGCGAACCAATGATCCGCGTCTGCAAACCGTGCTGCACAGCGTGATTGCGATACCAATTTTCATACTTCGAAAATTCTAAATCATCGCTGGCGAGATAGGCAATGCCGCATTGTCTAAAACCCGTTTCGTCTCCGACACGCTCATTCATGCCCTGCCAGATTTTTAAAGCCTCTAAGACAAGCGGAATCTCGCGCGGGTCACGCCCCGTCTGCCGACACCAACCCCAATTGCGGCTGGATTGTTCAGCCGCCACTTCGCCTTTTTCAACAACGACAACATTCAGGCCTCGCGCAGAAAGCTCAAGGGCGGTACAAATACCAATGATCCCAGCGCCAATGATGACTGCATCGGCTTGCTTGGGGAGAGTTTCGTTTGGCGTAACAATTTGAATTA
>JAYVPZ010000448.1:0-15475 GCA_043757105.1 Aestuariivirga sp.
GTCATTCATACTGGCCTCCAACCCAGTATGAAGCTTGAATCACCCTTCAACTGATTTGGGAATCCCTATTCGATTCCGTCAGGACAGAAACCGCTCTAAGGCTGGAAATAGATTTTCTGCGCCAAGTTGGAAGTATAATCTGACGAAGAAGCACCTCGGACAATATCTGCAACATGTTGACTTGATTTCCGACCTCGAGGCGTTCTGTCACAACATGATGACATTTCTCGAAGAGTTATTGTTATGTTCAATTGACGAAGTGTTCAGTAATTCAGGAATGTTGCAATTGCAAAAGTATTCAAATTCCGACACCAACAATGATTGTCCCGTCAGGTATAGCGTTGGTCCAAAAGCTTCGTTCGTTTCTTCTCAACCAAAGTTTTAGGTAAAAAAGGCGCAAGGTTTCCCTCGCGCCTCCAAATTCATCCGTGAACGGATGATTATTCGTTCGAACCGGTGTCCTCAGCCGGAGTATCCGCCGCCTGCTTGGCGCTCAAATCTTCGCCGGTGGTTTGATCAACCTGCTTCATCGACAGGCGCACCTTGCCGCGATTGTCAAAGCCTAACAGCTTCACCTTCACAGCATCGCCTTCTTTCACCACGTCGGACACTTTGTTCACGCGGTGAGCGGCAAGCTCAGACACATGCACGAGGCCGTCTTTTGCGCCGAAGAAATTGACGAATGCGCCAAAGTCCACAACCTTCACAACTTTGCCTTCATAGATCACGCCAACTTCGGCTTCTGATACAATCGACTTGATCCACTTCAGCGCAGCAGTAATCGCTTCGCCAGAGTTGGATGCCACCTTGATCGTGCCATCGTCTTGAATGTCGATCTTAGCGCCAGTCTTTTCCACGATCTCGCGGATTACTTTGCCACCAGTGCCGATCACTTCACGGATTTTATCGGTTGGGATCTTGATGGTTTCAATGCGTGGTGCATGTTCGCCAAGACCTGGACGGGCTTTTTCCAAAGCTTCTGCCATCTTGGTGAGAATATGCAAACGACCATCCTTGGCTTGCCACAAAGCAACCTTCATGATCTCTTCGGTAATACCCGTGATCTTGATGTCCATTTGAAGCGCAGTCACGCCGTTTTCAGTTCCGGCCACTTTAAAGTCCATATCGCCCAAATGATCTTCATCACCCAGAATGTCGGAGAGAACTGCAAAGCGCTCGCCTTCCTTGATCAGGCCCATGGCAATACCAGCCACAGGTGATTTCAAAGGCACACCAGCATCCATCAGTGCTAGAGATGCGCCGCACACCGATGCCATGGATGATGAACCGTTTGACTCAGTGATTTCAGATACAACACGCATCGTGTAGGGGAACTCATCAGCCGATGGCAACATCGGATGAATGGCGCGCCATGCGAGTTTGCCGTGGCCGATTTCGCGGCGGCCCGTAGCACCCATGCGGCCCACTTCACCAACAGAATAGGGAGGGAAGTTATAATGCAGCATGAACTTGGCTTTAAACATGCCGTCCAAGCTGTCCACATATTGCTCGTCTTCGCCTGTGCCGAGTGTCGTCACAACGAGAGCCTGTGTCTCACCACGGGTGAACAACGCTGAGCCATGGGTGCGTGGCAAAACGGATGCTTCAGCAATAATCGCGCGAACCGTTTTCGTGTCGCGGCCGTCAATCCGCAGGCCTGTATCCAAAATAGAGTTGCGCACAACATCTTTTTCGAGATGCTTAAACGCATCAGCCACTTTTTGTGCTGATGGCGCTTTTGCATCATCGGCATCAACCATTGATGCCATGATCTTTTCTTTGACCTTGGCAACCGCGTCTTGACGATCTTCTTTTTTAACAATCGCATAAGCCGCACGAACGCCTTTTTCACCAGCCTTCTTCACAGCCTTGTAAAGTTTTTCTTCATCTGGCGGTGTGAAGTCACGAGCCGCGCGTGATGAACGTTCGGCCAATCGGATGATCGCTTCAATAACAGGTTGGAAATGCGCGTGACCAAACATCACAGCACCCAGCATTGTTTCTTCTGAGAGTTCCTTGGCTTCTGATTCAACCATGAGAACAGCATCGTTCGTTCCGGCAACAACCAGATCAAGATCAGAGGTTTTCATCTCTTCAACGGTTGGGTTCAAAACAAATGCGCCATTGATCAAACCAACGCGTGCTGCGCCAACAGGTCCCATAAAAGGAATGCCTGAAAGTGTGAGCGCTGCGGACGAGGCAACGAGGGCTACGATATCGCTATCATTTTCCATGTCATATGAAAGCACAGTTGCAACCACTTGGGTTTCAACGCGGAATCCTTCTGGGAAAAGTGGGCGGATGGGGCGGTCGATAAGGCGTGAAACCAGTGTTTCTTTTTCTGATGGGCGGCCTTCGCGCTTGAAATAACCACCAGGAATTTTGCCAGCAGCATAAGTCTTTTCTTGGTAATTTACCGTGAGCGGGAAAAAGTCAATCCCAGGCTTTTCAGCACGGGCGGCAACGGCAGTGGCCAGTACAGTGGTTTCGCCGTAGGTTACCAAAATCGCGGCATCTGCTTGGCGGGCAATGCGCCCGGTTTCAAATCGAAGGGTACGGCCACCCCATTGGATTTCTTCTACATCAATATTAAACATTTATATTTTCCTTGTACGGTTCGTGCTGCACATTTCGCAGCCCCCAAGAACCGATATGAATTCAGCCCTATTGCTGAATTCAATTTACGGGGTCGAAAAGCACCGACCGATTGTCGGCGCTTACTAATCTAGATCCCGTCATTCCCGCGAACGCGGGAATCCATCACACACTCAGATATTTGAACTTGAATGGATTCCCGCTTTCGCGGGAATGACGAAGTGTAAAATTAACGGCGGATTTCTAAACGCTTGATCAGCGTAAAATAACGCCCTTCATCCTTGCTCTTCAAATAGTCGAGCAGGCTGCGGCGCGAAGCCACCATTCTCAAAAGTCCACGGCGGGAATGATTATCCTTTTTGTGGGTCTTGAAATGTTCGGTCAGATAATTGATGCGCTCGGTCAGCAAAGCCACCTGCACTTCGGGTGAACCAGTATCACCGGTCGTTGTCGCATAGTCTTTTACAAGAGCGAGTTTACGCTCAGCAGTCATCGTCATTTCGTTTCTCCGGACATCGGTTAAAGATTGAACAGTCGTTTGGTTTTCAGCGACCCTTGAGCAATTTCGCAGATACCTAAAGGCCTGCCCTCATGGGTCACCAGCACAGCCTCACAATTGATCGGAGCGTTGGCCCCGCGCAGCAAGACTGTTTGGCCTCGCCTCAATTGGGCAGCTTGCCCATCCATCACGGCCAGTGCAGGGATGCCGTCCAGCACGGTCGAAATAGAATGTAAAACGCCTTTCAGCGCCTCATCACGGTCGGGCTTATGGCTCAATTCCTCTAAGCTTTCCAGTGAAATCATATCTGTTTCGGTAAATGGCCCAACTTGGGTTCGCCTGAGTAAGCTTAAGTGGCCAAGGCAGCCCAGTTTCCGCCCCATATCGCGGGCCAATGCCCGAATATAAGTGCCCTTGCCGCAAACAACTTCGAAGTCAGCTTGTTCAGGATTGCTGCAATCCAATAATCGCAACTCCTCAATCAAAACTTGCCTTGGCTTCATTTCCGGCGTTTCGCCCGCCCGCGCCAAATCATAGGCTCTCGCGCCTCCAATCTTGAGCGCTGAATAAATCGGGGGAATCTGCGTAATCTCGCCCAGAAACTCATTTAGTATCGATTCAATACTAATTTGGTTAGGTCTCGATTCTGATATCGCCGTCACGTCCCCTTCTAGATCATCAGTGGCCGTTTCCGCGCCCCATTTGATCCGAAATTTATATTTTTTCCGTCCGTCCATCGCCCATTGCACAGTCTTAGTGGCCTCGCCCAGAGCAACCGGCAACAAACCGGTAGCGAGTGGATCCAAAGTTCCGCCATGCCCCGCTTTTTCTGCATCAAAAAGCCAGCGAATTTTGCCCACACCTTGAGTGGACGACATGCCCAATGGCTTATCGAATACCACCCAGCCGTGAACAGGTTTGCCGCGTTTTTTCATTGCAAATCCGGTGGACGATCCATTCTAGCGTCGAGGATTGATAGGATTTCAACCATTTCTGCAGTGATGCGATAGAATAAAATATAGGGTAAGCCCGCCACAACGCGCCTTCGGATTTCAGGTCGATCAACAGTCTGACCAACTTCGGGAAAATCTCTAAGTAGATTTCCTGATCCAACAATGCTTACTTTAACGCGAAGTGCCGCCTGCGAATTTCTAAAGTCTATGTAGTCATAAATCTTTTCGAGATCGTCAATTGCAGCATCCGACCACCAGACAATCATTTGGATTTTTTTTGAACAAAAACGTCGGGCTTTGGCCTAGGCAATTCATTATCTGTGCCCCAAGACATAATCCATTCGGAAACCAGTTCGTGCGAATAACGCTCAGTCGACTCGTCAGCAGCCTTGATTGCCGCATCTATTTTCTTCGCAATCCATGCTTCGCGATGAACATAGTTCTCGAGTGCCTCAGTCAAAAGAAAGCCTTTCGAGCGCTTGGTTTGCGCTGCCAGTGCTTCCAAATCATTCGACAATTTCTCAGGAATTCGTGCTGAAATCATAGTCTTATTCATAGGGAGGCTCCGCGATTACATATTACTACATTGTAATATAGACGCTCTTCCCACAAAATACCATTCCAGAATCAATGTTACGCCCCTTCCCCTAACGCCTTCATTACCGCGTTCTACTGTCAGGAAAACTTGGAAATGAGTCGGTAGATCGCAGGAGGCATGCCCTTTAAGCAGTTGAACTTGCTGCTTGCCACAAAGCCCGCCGGCACATCTCATGGTCTATTGGTTCATCTCAACGGTTCGTTCACGCGCGATTGATCTATCCTTGGCATCCTTTGATCGCGAGCGACTTGCGCAATTCAGAACCAACCTTCACACTTCGCCAAATGAAAACTCAGCCACCAGAAACCGAAGTTCTCATCGTCGGCGCGGGCATATCGGGTCTCTATGCAGCTTACCGCCTGATGCAGGCCAATGTGCCGTTCAAAGTTCTTGAGGCTGATGATCATTCGGGTGGACGCATTCAATCACACATCGAGAAGCATTCGCATCTCGGACTGGTGATAGATGACGGTGCGAATTTGATTAACTCAACTGATCGGTTGGCCATTGGATTGATGGACAAGTTCGGCATTTCTTATGTGCGTCGCTTGAAGCATGGCATGGACGGAATGCATTATATTTGCGCAGGTGTGGAATATGATCAGGCAGGTTTTGACAAATTGATCTTCGCCGAAAGCCGTGTCGCTATTAATTCTATTTTGGCTGATCAGGATATTTGGCGCAGTGATCAGGAGCGTGACATAAATCCAAAATTTATTGATGAAAGCATTGCATCTTATCTGAAGCGTGTAAATGCCGGACCGATTTTACGTTCCATGCTCAATTCATTTTTTTGGAGCGAATATGGTCATGCAATTGAAAACCTCAATCTGCATGTGTTGTTTGATTATTTAGAAATTGATCTTTCGTGCCCGTGTTTTAAACTCATTCCAAATGTTGATGAAGCCTATACGGTTCCAGGAGGCACCAATCAGATTACCAACAAGCTCGAAAAACTTTGTCATGGACACGTAAGTTTTAGCCGCCGCGTTTCCCGGATTGATGAAAGTGGTGGTGTTATAACTGTCACGGCGACTGGCCCAGACCAAGTTGAAGAAACCCACACAGCCAAACAAATTATTTTTGCTGCGCCTCTGCATAGTTTGAAGAAAATTTCAGTGATGGTCGAAGGCATATCGGCAACCACAATTGATCAAGCAAGTAAAGCCACCTATGCGCAAGGCACTAAGCTTCATCTCAAATTTCAAGAAGGATTCGAAAAACTCTATCGCTACACTGGCATATTGCTCACCGACACGGGCGAGCAAATCTGGCCATCGGGCACAGGGCAGAGCGGTGCTGGATTGTTGACGGTGCTCACAGGCCCAATTCCTGCTGGTCGCGCCAATGCGGTGTTTCATGCCGGCCTTGTGTTGCAAATGTTGGATAGCATCTGCCCAGGCCTTAGCGAGCTCTATGTTGGTGTCGAGCGCTCAGATGCGCCGATGAGTTATTCTGGCTCCCTCAAGCCCGGCGAAGCAGCGCGCTTAGCCATTCATGAAGGTGGTGTGCATTGGATGACGATTGGAGAGGCGAGCAGCGGCGAGCTTCAAGGCTATCTCGAAGGCGCATTGCGCAGCGCTGATGATGGAGTGATGCGTTATCTGCTCGGTCGCCGCGCCAAGAAAACTCATTTTCTGCGGCGCGGGCTTATGAAGATGGGATTTGTCAAAAATTAAGCCGAGCGCATCAATTCCTTGATGTTCCCGCGGGGCTTACCTGACATCTCTGCAATTTTGCGGTCTTGGGTCATAATCTCGGTGCGGGCAAAATCTTCGATCTCGTCTTTCTGCAATCCCACAGCATTGATCTTGCGGCGTGATGATTTTGTGCCGTCTTCATAGACCACATCAAACATCACAAAATTATCGGGCGCAGCTTTGGCTTTCTTGGCCATAATTATTCGTCCTTCTTCATTTCAGCGCGCTGTTCATCTTGCGTCTCGTGCTTGCGCTGGGCATTTTTATCATCGCGCTTGTTCTGTTTATCTAATGCCTTTTGCTGTTTGGCTTTGGCGCGGTTGTTGCGTTCTTGATTATAGTTTGGTGGAAAGGCCACTTGGATATTCCTTGTTTGTGCGTGTGTTGGCGTCCTGGAAGGGATTCGAACCCCTGACCCCCGGTTTAGGAAACCGGTGCTCTATCCTGCTGAGCTACCAAGACGTGTTTGTGTGTTGCAATTAGCATAACCCCCGCCCAAACATCCACTCCAAACTGGTACTAGGCTTTATCGGGCTGAAAGCGATAGAAGTGCCCAAATCGCATTTCGGAGAACGCCTATGAAAATGACCACTGAAGAAGCCTTTGTGAAAGTTCTGCAAATGCATGGCATTGAAAATGCCTTTGGTATTATCGGTTCGGCCTTCATGCCGATTTCAGATATTTTTCCGAAAGCCGGTATCACTTTTTGGGACTGTGCGCATGAAGGTTCAGGCGGCATGATGGCGGATGGGTTTACACGTGCTTCCGGCAAAATGAGCATGATGATTGCGCAGAATGGGCCGGGGATCACGAATTTCGTAACGCCCGTCAAAACGGCTTATTGGAACCACACGCCGCTTTTGTTGGTCACGCCACAAGCCGCCAACAAGACCATTGGGCAGGGTGGCTTTCAGGAAGTGGAGCAAATGGCGCTGTTTAAGGACATGGTGTGCTACCAGGAAGAAGTGCGCGATCCGTCACGCGTGGCCGAAGTTTTGAACCGCGTCATCATGAATGCCAAGCGCCATTCAGCACCAGCGCAAATAAACATGCCGCGCGATTATTTTACGCATGTGATCGATATTGAACTTCCAGCGATTGTTGATTTTGAACGCCCAGTTGGTGGTGAAGATGCCATTGCTGCTGCGGCCAAGCTTTTGTCTGGTGCAAAATTTCCAGTCATTTTAAATGGCGCTGGTGTGGTTTTGGCAGGTGCCATTCCAGCTTCGCAAGCTTTGGCCGAACGTTTGAGTTCGCCTGTATGTGTGGGCTATCAGCACAACGACGCTTTCCCCGGAATGCACCCGCTGTTTGTGGGGCCGCTGGGTTACAATGGTTCGAAGGCCGCAATGGAGCTCATTCAACAGGCCGATGTGGTTTTGGCTTTGGGCACAAGGCTCAATCCGTTTTCCACATTGCCCGGATACGGCCTCGATTATTGGCCCAAGTCTGCACAGATTATTCAGGTGGATATCAATCCGGCGCGCATCGGCCTCACCAAGAAAGTGGCGGTGGGAATTGTGGGTGATGCAAAGAAAGTGGCAATGTCGATCTTGGCGAAACTTTCACCGTCAGCCGGTGGTCATGACGGCCAAGCGCGCAAAGATTTGATCTCAACCACCAAGTCACGATGGGCGCAGCAGCTGTCTTCGATGGATCATGAAAACGATGATCCGGGTACCACATGGAATGAACGCGCCCGCGCCGCCAAACCAAAATGGATGAGCCCGCGCATGGCATGGCGCGCCATTCAAGCGGCTCTGCCGCGCGAGGCGATTATCTCATCAGACATTGGCAATAACTGTGCCATTGGCAACGCCTATCCAACCTTTGATGCAGGCCGCAAATATTTGGCGCCGGGATTGTTTGGCCCATGCGGTTATGGTCTTCCCTCCATCGTAGGTGCGAAAATCGGCTGCCCTGATGTGCCTGTGGTTGGGTTTTCAGGTGACGGCGCATTTGGTATCGCGGTTACGGAACTCACAGCCATCGGCCGCAAAGAATGGCCAGCAATCACCATGGTCGTGTTTCGCAATTATCAGTGGGGTGCGGAAAAGCGCAATTCAACTTTGTGGTATGCTGATAATTTTGTCGGCACAGAGCTTGATCCTGAAGTGTCCTACGCCGGCATCGCCACGGCCTGCGGCCTGATCGGTGTTCAAGCCCGCACCATGGATGAGCTGACGGCGGCGTTGCACAAAGCAATTGAAGACCAAATGAAACACGGCAAAACCACATTGATCGAAGCCATGCTCAACCAAGAATTAGGCGATCCTTTCAGACGCGATGCAATGAAGAAGCCTGTTGAAGTGGCCGGGATTGATAAGGCGGATATGCGGAAGCAGGTTGGGGTTTGAAGGCCTGCAGATATTAATCATATCCACCAATTCTGAATCGACAAGAAGTTAATGAGGTCTTAAGCATCTGTCTCAGTTTGTAACGCTGAGGGTTGTGTTATGTTTCGGATTTTTGTTGCTGGGTTTTTGGTCACTACTTTGGGTGGAGTTTCTTGCGTTGATGTTATTGACGGTGCTTGGTGCGGTCAAACGGGTGAGCAGCTTTCCATCAACGGGCCATTGATCAAATTACCCTCCAATATCACGTTGCCCGGCGAACATCACATGCATGCGTTTTCCTATTGGCCATCTGGCGTGGCAAAAAACTATGGAAACATGGTTTATATGCGTCTCGAGGACACTGGTCACATGAGCCTTTATCACGTGAAAGACGGCAATCCGGGTGTTGCTGAAACGTGGAAGCGTTGCGACGTTAATTCTTGATTATTTTATAAAAAAAGCCGGATCGAAATCCGGCCTTTGCATTTCTGTAACCGCGTAAATATTACGCTGCTTCTTCCGCTGAATCGTCTTCAACTTTTTCACTGGCAGCAGCACCGCGCTTGGCGTTTCGGGCGAGGAATTCTTCGAGTTCGCGGATGCATTGATCTTCATCCACTTTACGCACAGCAGCCAATTCACGGGCAAAACGCCCCAAAGCTTGTTCAAACAGCTGGCGCTCAGAGTATGATTGCTCTGGCTGACGGTCTGAACGATACAAATCGCGGATCACTTCAGACACGGCAATAACGTCTCCGGAATTGATCTTCGCATCATATTCCTGTGCACGGCGTGACCACATGGTGCGCTTAATGCGGGCGCGACCGCGGATCACCTTCATCGCTTGCTCAATCAACGTGCGGTCGGCCAAATGGCGCATGCCTTTTTGCTCGGCGCGGTTGGTTGGCACTTTGAGGCGCAATTTTTCTTTTTCGAAATCCACGATGTAAAGTTCAAGCTTGGTGCCGGCAATTTCTTGCTCTTCAACATTGGTAATTTTGCCAACACCGTGTGCTGGATAAACCACGAGCTCGCCGATTTTAAAAATTTTCTTTGCGGTCACAGGAACTGCAGGTGCAACAGGCTTTGGCGCTGCGGCAGCTGGCTTTGACGCAGCAGCCATTGGGGGTGGCGCAGCGGCGGCCACAGCGGCAGCTTTGGTTTTTGCAGCATGGTGTGCTTGCAAGGCCTTGGCCAGAGCAGGCTTCAAAACAGGCTTAGCAGGTGCTGGCTTTGCAGCGGCTTTCGCAGCTGGCTTGCCCGCAGCAGGTTTAGCGGCAGCTTTTGGAACTGGCTTTGCGGTCGCTTTGGCCACTGGCTTGGTCTTAAGCTTCAGCTTTACCTTGGCAACAGGCTTAACCTTGGCTTTTGCCACTGGTGCTTTCTTTGCTTTTGAAGTTGGCATTTTCTGTTTTCGCCCTCATTTTAATGCAATACTCCTTCAAACGACGCCTCTTGTAATCTGGGCGTTAAAAAATCCGAGCTTGGAGGGCCCGGATTGATCAGTGTTTGAAGTTTCTCAGCTACATGAAAATGCCATATCACATTTTTAAGGAAATTTAAAGGCGAGACCGTCCGTGTACGGTCGAATTTCGACCTAAAGGTCAGGTTTTCCACCAAATATGGTTAATTTAGTTAACGAATATAGATCGAACTGAACTTTGACGGAATCGTCAAAGTTCAGATAAGTTGATCGACAACAATAATTTAAAGCGAGAATGACTTTTCTTTGAAAAGTCATCCCGCTTTAGTCGCCTTCACCTGGGTTCTCGCTGAAGTGTGCGTCAAACTTGCCCTCAACGCCGTCAAAAGACTTAGCACCTTCTGGCGCATCGCGCTTAATCGTGATGTTCGGCCATTTCGGCGCGTACTCGGTGTTGATCTTTAACCACTTGTCCAAGCCGGGTTCAGTGTCTGGTTTAATCGCGTCCGCCGGGCATTCTGGTTCGCACACGCCACAATCAATGCATTCATCCGGATGGATAACAAGCATATTTTCGCCTTCGTAGAAGCAATCGACGGGGCAAACTTCCACGCAATCCATATATTTACATTTAATGCAGTTTTCAGTGACGATGTAGGTCATGGCAATCCATAAGTTTTAAGTGCGAAAGTTTGATAGCAGCGCATTGCAGTTTATGCACTCATATTTTGCATTGACACCTCGGTTTTCAGCTCTTCGTAGAGCAGCCTTGCTTCTGGTGCAGGGCCGCGCCGCTCGGCTTCGGCCAAAATGCGGATCACGCGCACATCATCATGCATTGCTATTGTCAGAATATCTGAAGGCTTTACGACATGGCTGGGCTTTTGGATTTTTGCGCGGTTGATGCGGATGTGGCCAGCTTCAATGAGTTCAGACGCGGTGGAGCGATGCTTTACAAAGCGGGCATAGCAAAGCCATTTATCAATACGCTGGGGCAGGGTTACCTCTGTTTCATTTGTTCTTTGAGGGCCATCAAAGCGGCAAAGGGTGAATTGGGATCCATTGGCTTTTCGGGCTTTGGCGGACGTGGCGGCTGGCGCTCTTGGAATTCGCTGCGATCTTTGCGGTCAAATTTTTGTTTTCCGCGCGGCGGACGGTCAGGTCGGGTGAATTTCGGTTTGACCTCGCCTTCGACTTCTGGCGCGAATTCCCGCTTTTTATACTGTGGGCGTTCTTTGCGTTCTGGTTGCTTGCGGAAGGGGCCAGTGTCTTTTGGCCACCAGATATTAATGTCGATCATTTCAACTGGTGTTGGTTCTGCTGTCTCATCCCTCCCCTCTATTGGGGAGGGTGTCGCGACTTCCGCGACGGGAGGGGATAAAGTTTCAACTTCACTTCCTCCTCCGTCAGCTTCGCTGACACCTCCTCCTATAAGGGGGAGGATCACCTCAACAACTGGTGTTGCAGCAACAAAAGCCGCAGGCTTTGGCACTTGGCGCTTTTGATCGCGGAAACCGAGGCTGCGCAAAATTTCTTCAAACTCTTCGCCAGAGCAGCCAACCAGTGACATCATATCTGACACCACTGTAAATCCGCCTCCTTCAATAGAGCCTGCGGGGCGTTGTTCACTATCAATCCGAGGTTTCCAGAATACACGATCGCGGATCAGATCAGAAAGGCGTTCCAACATATCAACACGCACAGCGCGCTTGCCACAAACGCGGTAGCCGCAAATGGCGTAAAAGCCATCAGGCTTTTCCATATCAGCGGCGGTGGAGGTTAGACCATTGGCCGGAGGTGCTGGCACATGGCCCGTAGCTCCAGTTACTTTTTGCTTTTGCAGCCACCAGAGCAGAAGTCGCAAATCCGTTGCTGCTGGTTTAAGCAATGCTGGCAGGAACACATGAAACGCGCCAAACCGTGCTCCGACACCGCGCAGTTTTGCGCGGTCATCTTGGCTCAAGGCTTTCACTTCTTCGATAACTGTTTCACGCGGCAACACGCCAAAATGTTCAACAATGCGAAATGCCATACCACGGGCCAACGCCTCAAAACCATCAGCTTCTTCTAATTTGATCAATGGTTCAAGCAACGATGCAACATGGCGGTTCACAAATTTTTGCAGGCGCTCGCGCACATCATCGCGCATGGAGCCTTGCAACACATCATCGCCAAAAACTTCAGCACGCGGGCGAAGCGCGTGATCACCCGCCAAAACATGGCCAACAATGGCACCCATCCACCAAATCTCGCCATTGCGGTTGAGCTTCAACTCCGGATCAGCCGTCATCGTCAAATTGCGGGCACGGTGGCCGATCTCAATGGTGATTGCACTCAGGCTTGCGGTTTTCAGGGCTTGGGCATCGCCACCAACAGCACTGGCATCGGGTGTAAATTGAAGTCCTGTAATGCGGCCAACAAATTGGCCTTCCACTTGAACTTCGCCACCCGCATCAATATTCGTCATTAAGCCTTCCTTCTTCGCCAAGCGCTGCATTAATACACTGGTTCTGCGATCAATGAAACGCTGCGTTAGGCGCTCATGCAACACATCTGATAGCCTGTCGTCAATTTCTTTTGCACGGGCCTGCCAATAAAATGGCGCTTCCAGCCAATCCGCACGATTGGCAATGAAAGTCCACGTGCGTACATGGGAAATTCTGGTTGATAATGCATCAATGCCACCTTCAACGCTTTCGGACAAGGAAAGTTGTTTGGCGAACCAATCTTCGGAAATGAAGCCTTTTCCCGTGAACAGGAACTGAATAATACGCGTCACGATGTGGGCATGTTCGGCGGGCGAAATATTGCGGTAGTCTGGTAATTGGCAAACTTCCCACGCGCGCAAAACATCTTGGGGTGTTTTTACCAGCCCAAGGATTTGGCTGTCACGGCAGATTGCCTCCAATGCTGTTACATCGGAAGAATTTTGGGCGCGGGTCAGGCCATCAATTTTTGGCAGATAGCCAAGGCTTTTTCGCAAACCATCCAATGACCGAAAATCCAAATCGCGGTTGCGCCATTGCAACGTGCGCACTGAATCGAAATTATGGTTTTCGAGGCGGTCGATCATTTCTTGATCAAACGGTTCAGCTTCAACACTCACACCAAATGTGCCGTCTTTCATAAAACGCCCAGCGCGGCCCGCAATTTGGCCAAGTTCGCCGGGGTTTAAGTTTCGAAATTGAAAGCCATCAAATTTGCGCGTGGCTGCAAAGGCCACATGATCCACATCCATGTTTAGCCCCATGCCGATTGCATCAGTCGCCACCAGATAATCAACATCGCCTGATTGATAGAGCGCTACTTGGGCATTGCGAGTGCGGGGCGAAAGTGCGCCCATCACCACCGCCGCACCGCCGCGCTGGGTGCGGATATGCTCAGCCACGGCGTAAACCATCTCAGCCGTAAAGCAGACAATGGCCGAACGTCGGGGCAGACGGGAAAGTTTTTTCTGGCCTGCATAAGAAAGCTTCGACATGCGCGGGCGGGTGACAAAAGTCGTTTGCGGCAAAAGCCTTTCAAGAATGGGACGCATCGTACCTGCACCCAGCAGCATGGTTTCCTCAAGGCCGCGCCGATGCATCACGCGGTCGGTAAAAATATGCCCACGTTCAAAATCGGCGCAGAGCTGCACTTCGTCGATTGCGAGGAATGGCACTTCGATGTTAGGCGGCATGGCCTCAACAGTGCACACCCAATAACGTGGATCAACGGGCACGATTTTTTCTTCGCCGGTTATCAACGCCACCTGATGATCGCCCACTTTCAAACGCACGCGGTCATAAATCTCGCGCGCCAGCAAGCGCAGCGGTAAGCCGATCATCCCCTTGCCATGCGCTATCATGCGCTCGACGGCGAGGTGAGTTTTACCGGTGTTGGTTGGGCCCAAGACGGCAGTAACGGGGCGATGGGCTGGCATGTTTCCAATCTAAC
This sequence comes from Aestuariivirga sp., assembly GCA_043757105.1. Lineage (GTDB taxonomy): Bacteria > Pseudomonadota > Alphaproteobacteria > Rhizobiales > Aestuariivirgaceae > Aestuariivirga. The sequence continues at coordinate 14,041 of JAYVPZ010000448.1, forward strand.
GGATGATTCTAAAAGCTCAATGGCAGGTTTATGAATTCCGAAATTATCCAATGATTGTTCCAATTTGGAGCGGTTGGTTTTTGTTTAGATTCAAACGTGAACGAACCACGCCCGAATCGCTATTGGGAGCTGATTCAGGATTTGTTCTGATCGTATAATGTGCCGTCATTCCGGCGAAAGCCGGAATTCAGAGTGTTCGCATGTGCGTATTTTGATATTCTGGATTCCGGCTTTCGCCGGAATGACGGTTTCTGGGGTTTGGCGTTAACCATAACAATGTGAAGGTTAATCGAATTCCGAACCCTGTCCGAACAGCAATCGACTAAAATTAACGAAGCGTTCCACGACCAGAACATACACCGCCCGAATCGCGGATTTGCTATTTTTCTGGTTTTGTTCACGCTATAGGTAGTGGGGATGTGGATAAGTATCGCAAGTCTTGTCCGCTCTAGGTGGTATTGGCATGTGAAATTAAGGGGTAGCGTTAACCATTTGTGCCAGAGCTGGAATTGCAGAAATTTTTCACTCAGGATGAAGAGTGGCAATGCCTCGCTTGACCTTCCGAAAAACGCCGCCTATAGAACCTTCAACAAGAGCCTGAACCACTTTCCGGCTCGTTTTTTTGTATGGAGATTATCATGGCGCGTCGTTGCGAACTCACTGGCAAAGGCTGGCAATCAGGCCACCAGGTCAGCCACGCCAATAACAAGACCAAGACCCGTTTCTTGCCAAACTTATGTCAGGTCAGCTTGATGAGCGAGGCGATGGGCCTGTCTTACAATTTGCGCATCAGTGCTCATGCATTGAAGTCGGTCGAGCACCGTGGTGGTTTGGACAGCTTTTTGTTGAAAGCCAAGTCTGATGAGCTTTCTGCCAAGTGCAAGAAGTTGAAGGTTTCAATCACCAAGAAAGTTGAAGCTTTGACTGCCAAGGCTGCTTAAGTTTGAAATTTGAAAGTTTTGAAAAGCCGCTCTGAATTCAGGGCGGCTTTTTGTTATGGTGCTTCATGAGTGAAAAACAGAAACGCCATAAGGTCAACGCGCCGCGCGATGGAAGCCCGCGCGTTCATTCATCCACGATTTTGCGCGAATGTGTTTTGGGGCAATTTACGGATGTCGCAGAGCGTTGTTTGCTGGCCGAAACCACGCTTGGCGACTACTCATATATCGAGCGTCATGTAGAGGCGATCTACACAGACATTGGAAAATTCTGCGCCATTGCTACCGACGTGAGGATCAATGCGCTGAGCCACCCGATAAACCGCATCTCACAACATAAAATCACTTACCGCCCTAATGAATATTTTTTATACGCTAAGGTCGATAAGGATTTTCGTGAGGCACGAAAACAAGCACGAGTGACTATTGGTCATGATGTTTGGATTGGGCACGGTGCGATTATTATGCCGGGTCTTATCATTGGCCATGGTGCTGTT
>JAYVPZ010000449.1:0-3875 GCA_043757105.1 Aestuariivirga sp.
CCGTTTGTTGATGCCGATCATGAAATTGAAGTGGCCGCAGGGAAAACCATTCCCGAAATTTTCAACGACCATGGTGAGGGCTATTTCCGCGAGGGTGAACGCCGCGTGATCATGCGGTTGCTTGAAAATGGCAAACAAGTTTTGGCCACCGGTGGCGGAGCGTTCATGAATTCTGAAACGCGCGAAAAAATTAAAGACCAAGGCATTTCGCTTTGGTTAAAGGCCGATCTTGATGTGCTGCTCAAGCGGGTGGCTAAACGCAATGACCGGCCGCTTCTGCAAAATGATGATACTGCTGCTGTTATGAAACGTCTGATCGATCTGCGTTACCCAATTTATGCACTGTCGGACATCACAGTAGAAAGTCGAGATGTGCAGCATGGGCAAATGGTGAATGATGTGATCAAAGCTTTGGCAGATTTCGGAGGTTTGGAAGTTGGAGATAATGAGTAGCGCTAATATTCTTTATACAGTTTCAGTCAATCTCGCGGAACGGTCTTACGACATATCAATTGGGCAGAATCTAATTGCCAATTCTGGTAACTTGATCGCACCATTTTTGAAGCGACCGTTTGCGGTTGTTGTAACTGATGAAAACGTGGCCAAGGCGCATCTGGCTACGCTCGAAAAATCTCTTGCGGCCAGCGGCATTGAAGCGAAATCAATTATCTTGCCTGCTGGCGAAGCGACCAAGAGTTACAAATATTTGACAGAACTTTGTGATGGCTTGTTAGCGGCGGGCGTTGAACGGCGTGATGCGGTGATCGCTTTAGGTGGTGGCGTAATTGGCGATCTCACAGGTTTCGCTGCAAGCATTTTACGCAGAGGTGTGAACTTCATCCAAATTCCAACTTCGCTTCTCGCACAAGTCGATAGTTCAGTAGGCGGAAAAACTGGCATCAACTCACCGTTCGGAAAAAATTTGATTGGAGCATTTCATCAACCGATTGCGGTGCTGGCTGATCTTGATGTGTTGAATACTTTGCCCAAGCGCCAGCGTGCTGCGGGTTATGCTGAAATTGCCAAATATGGATTATTGGGCGATGCCAATTTTTTTGATTGGCTCGAAGTCAACGTTGAAACGATTATCAACGGCGGTAATGATGTCTCGGCCATGGCGCATGCCGTGCAAGCCAGTTGTGCGATGAAGGCGCGTATTGTGGCCGAAGATGAAACTGAAACCGGCGTCCGCGCCTTACTTAATCTCGGCCACACGTTCGGCCATGCATTGGAAGCGGCAACAGGATATTCTGACCGCCTGCTGCACGGCGAAGGCGTTTCTATTGGCATAGTGCAAGCTTTCAAATTTTCGGAACAACTAGGCCATTGTGCTAAGGGCACCAATGAGCGCGTTGTAAAACATTTGAAACGCGCTGGGCTGCCGACGCATGTGTCTGAAATTCCGGGCGCACTTCCACCCAAAGAAAAACTTGTCGAACTGATGCGCCAAGACAAAAAGGCCGTAGGTGGCAAGCTCACATTTATCTTGGCTAAATCGATTGGCGAAACTTTCATCGCCAAGGGTGTTGCAGAATCCGACGTGTTATCTTTTCTTGAAAAGGATCTAGACCAACCATGAATTATGACGTTGTTTGGGCGGTCGTATCGATTGTCGCTTTAATTTTGGTATCAGCGTTTTTTTCTGGCTCGGAAACCGGACTCACCACAGCATCACGCGCGCGCCTGACCGAAATGGAAAAGCGCGGCAGCAAACGCGCTGCGATGGTTTTAAAGCTCACTGACATGCCCGAGCGACTGATTGGCGCATTGTTGCTGGGCAATAGCTTGGCAAACATCACAGCTTCAGCAATTGCAACTGCGGCATTGGTCAAAGTATTTTCTGACGCAGGTGCAGTGATTGCATCGGTTATCATGACGGTGATTATTCTGATTTTCGCCGAAGTCATGCCCAAAACTTATGCCATTGCCTACCCTGATAGAGTAGCAACTGGGGTTGCGCCGATCATGCGTTTGATAGTGGCCATCCTTGGCCCAATCGTGATGACGGTTGAGTACATCGTTAAAAAAACTTTGATGCTTTTTGGCGTTGATACCAGCAATGTCGTGAGCATCCTTTCAGCGCATGATGAGTTGCGCGGTGCCATTGATCTGCATCACAAGGAAGGAACATTCGTCAAAAAAGATCGCGACATGTTGGGCGGTATTCTTGATCTCAAAGATCTTGAAGTCGCTGATATTATGATACACCGAACTAAAATGTTTATGATTGATGGTTCAGATCTGATCGCGTCGATTATTCAACAGGTCTTCAAAAGCGGCAATACAAGGTTGCCAGTTTGGAAGGACAATCCCGACAACATCATTGGTATTCTTCACGCCAAAAATTTATTCGCGGCCATTCAAGAAAATGACGGTGATTCAACGAAAGTAAAACTTGGCGATATTTTGAGTCCCGCTTGGTTTGTGCCTGACACACGACCATTGACCGACCAGCTTAACGCATTTCTCCGCCGCAAAACCCACTTCGCAATTGTGGTCGATGAGTATGGTGAGGTGCAGGGCCTCATCACGCTCGAAGATATTATTGAAGAAATCGTTGGCGATATTAAGGATGAGTTTGATGCGGTCACCATTGGTGTACGCAAGCAGCTTGATGGCTCGTATAATATTGAAGGCACTGTGCCTTTGCGTGATCTCAACCGATCATTCGACTGGAATTTACCGGATGAAGAAGTGACGACAGTTGCAGGACTCGTCATTCATGAAGCACGCATGATTCCCGATGCAGGCCAAGTGTTCACGTTTCACGGCTTCCGTTTTGAGGTTATCAAGAAACGCAAACAACAACTATCCTTGATCAACGTAAAAAAACTTGAACCCGCAAAAGAAGAATCCGAAACGGGCTAAACAATTTCTATGGCCAATGCGTGAACCCGCGCCTTTAATTCAACAGACAGAGCTTCATTGATCAGGCGGTGCTGTTGCACCCGATTTTTACCTTGAAATGCGGAGCTGCCAATCCTAACTCTGAAGTGGCTCTCGCCGCTGGGATGTGCGCCACTATGCCCATGGTGTTGGTTTGACTCGTCAATCAACTCTAGAAATGAAGGCGAAAATGCCGCAACCAGTTTAGCTTCCATAATTTGGCCAACTGGCCCTAAATCTATTTGCATATTTCTTACGTTCTCAGTTGCGAAATTCCGCACATACTAGCATAATCAGCGATCCTTCAAACTTGAATAAGCATAATGAAACTCAACTCCAGTATTTTTGATAAAATCCGTGTGAAATCTCCGTCAGTTCTCAAGAAAGAGGCTGAAGAAGCAAAGCTGACTGCATGCGAATGGGTGGGCTGTGACAAGCCTGCAAAACACAAAGCGCCTAAGGGCCGCGGTTTTGATGGGCTGTTTTGGAACTATTGCACCGCCCATGTGCAGCAATATAACAAAACCTATAATTATTTTGACGGCATGAAGGATGATGAACAAGCAGCTTTCAGAAAAGACGCGCAAATGGGACATAGGCCCACATGGAAGCCGGGCCAAAACAGCGCTGCGCATATTGGAGCTTCGCGGCGCACCGCCAGAAACATTGATGACCCATTGAGTTTGTTGTTGAAGGAAAAAATCACCTCTCACGCCAAGCATGGCCGCAACCTGCGCCGTAATGAAATTGAGGCTTTGGGCGCACTGGGCTTGCCTGATGATGCAACGCCAGGCGAAGTGAAGTCCAAATACAAGATATTGGTCAAGCGCCTTCACCCTGATTCAAACAATGGCAGCCGCGCCAATGAGGACACTTTGAACGCGGTGATTAAAGCCTATGACACATTACGCGCGACAGGATTTTGCTAAGCTTGCCGCTTTGAATTCAATCCACTAATACAAATTTTACATCTTGTGAGTTTCCAAAAT
>JAYVPZ010000450.1:0-15295 GCA_043757105.1 Aestuariivirga sp.
CCACTCTCAACAGTGCCACCGCAACTGGCCTTCAACCCAGCCACAGGTGCAGTGGATGTCCTTCCAAACACCCCAGCAGGAACCTACACATTCGATTACCAAATCTGTGAAGCTCTGAACCCGACCAACTGCAAGATTGCAACGGTCTCAGTGACCACGGTTCCTTCACCCGTCTTGGCCGTAAATGACAGCGCAACAGGTATCAATGGTACAACCGGTGCAACGAACGTCACCAATGCCCTGAATGGCGACTTGATCAACGGTGTTGCGGCAACCCCTGCAAACTCAATCATGAGTGTAGCTCCACTTTCAGTGGTTCCACCACAGTTGGCCTTCAATCCAGCAACTGGCGCAGTTGATGTTGTGGCTGGCACACCAACAGGCACTTACAGCTTCGACTATCAAATCTGCGAAAAGTTGAATCCGACAAACTGCACCACTGCAACTGTATCAGTCACCACCGTGCCATCCCCACTGTTGGCTACAAATGACACCGCCACCAATGTTGATGGAGCAACTGGAGTTGTCGGCGTGGTCAATGTGTTAAATGGCGATCTGATCAACGGCGTTGCCGCGACACTTACAAATTCAATCCTAAGTGTTGCTCCTCTCTCGGTCGTTCCACCACAACTCGTGTTTAATCCTGCGACTGGTGCTGTGGATGTTCTTCCGAACACACCAGCTGGCGTTTACACATTCAATTATCAAATTTGCGAAAAACTCAATCCAACAAATTGCACGACGGCGACTGTTTCGATTACTGTTGTTCCTAGCCCAGTTGTTGCAACGAACGACACAGCCACGGGCATAAATGGGGCCACGGGTGCGCTTGCCGTAACGAATGCATTCATCGGCGACATGATCAACGGCAACCCAGCATCGCCTGCTAACGCCTTGCTCTCTGTCGCGCCGGGCTTCTCGGTTCCGGCACAACTCACCTTCAATCCAGCCACCGGCTCAGTTGATGTGAACCCTGGCACACCTGCTGGCACTTACAGCTTCGATTATCAAATCTGCGAAAAAATCAATCCGACCAATTGCAAGATCGCAACAATAATCGTGACCGTGGTTCCGCCACCCATCGTCGCGTTGAATGATAACCCAACAACCGTGTTCGACACCAAAAATCCGATTATCGGTGCTGTCAATGTGTTCGCAAATGACACATTGAATGGAGCTGCTGTAACGCCTGCTGCTGTCATCCTGACACCAGTGGGCGCATTGCCAGCAGGTGTGACTTTGAACCCTGATGGCTCAGTGGACCTTGCCCAATACATGCCAACTGGCATTTACAGTTTCGATTACAAAATCTGTGAGACTATCAATCCTACCAACTGCAAAGTTGCCACAGTGACCATCAAGGTCAAGAAAACTGTGCCCGCAGTCTCAGGTACGGTATTCTTCGATACAAATGGTGATGGCGCACTGACCGCTGGTGAAGCGCCACTTTCGGGCTATATCGTTCAGCTCGTCCGCAATGGCGTGGTCGTCGATTCAACCCTCAGCGGCATTGACGGCACTTATAGCATTTTTGGTTTCCCACCGAACACAGGCTATCAACTTCTGTTCATTGATCCAGTGACAAACATTACTGTTGGTGCGATTACGGGATTGGATTTCACCAATTCAACAGTTCTCACTAATCAAAACCAACCAATCGACCCAAGCGGTGTGATCTATGACTCAGTCACTGGCATGCCTGTACAGGGAGCTGTAGTAACGCTGACGACGGCTGGTGGAGTGCTGTTGCCACCCGCCTGCCTGCTGCCAAACCAACAGACTCAAACCACGACGGCCAATGGTCAATATCGCTTTGATATTCTTCCAAGCGCAACAATAGCTGAATGCCCTGTTGGACAAACAGAGTATCGCATCGCCATCGTAAGCCCTGCAAATTATCTGCCAGCGCCATCAACAAACATTGCGCCGCAGGGTTCACCACTCGATGCAAATGCCTGTGCCGTTGCACCCGCTGCTTGCCTTGTGTCGCCAAGTCCAACGGCCCCCCCAGTTGCTTCACCAACGCCTTATTACCTTGCATTTTTGCTGCAAGCGGGCAGCCCGAATGTGATCAACAACCACATTCCACTTGATCCAATTTTGGCAGGCACGGCGAACTTCACCAAGACTGCACTCAAGACGCAAGTGCACCGTGGTGAGCGCGTGCCTTATGTGATCCAAGCCACGGCCATGAACTTCACTAAGGCCAATGTAGTTGATATTATTCCGCCAGGATTCGACTATGTGCCGGGTTCCGCATTGGTCAATGGCGTTGCAGCAACACCAACCATCAGCGGCAACCAATTGACCTTCACCAATGTCACCGCAACAGGTGGTGCTTTGAAAATTGAACTCACATTGATTGCCAATGCCGCGGTTCAACCTGGCCCTGCCACCAACAAAGCCCAATTGCTGAACTTCTTTACAGGCAATCTAGTTTCAAATGCGCGGGCCACAGTGACTGTTGTTGCTGAACCTGTGTTTGATTGTGGCGAGATTATCGGACGCGTGTTCGAAGATGCAAACCGCAACGGTTATCAAGACCAAGGTGAAGAAGGCCTTGCTGGAGTCCGCATCGCCACCGTCAAGGGCGTTTTAGTGACCACCGATAAGTTCGGCAGATTCCATGTCGCTTGCGCCGATATGCCGGACCACACCATTGGTTCAAACTTCGTGATGAAGTTGGACACACGCACCCTGCCAACAGGCTACCGCCTGACCACAGAAAACCCGCGTGATGTGCGCTTGACTGCTGGCAAAATGACCAAGCTTAACTTCGGCGCTTCGATTGCGCGTCTGGTTGATCTTGATCTCAATGGCAAAGTGTTCAAGCAAGGCTCAACCGAGTTGTTACCACAGTGGCAAGCAGGCCTTGGCACATTGATCGCCAAGCTTGAAGGCCAGCCTTCAACACTGCGCCTGACCTATCACACAGGGGCCGAACCCACTGCACTCGCCTCGAAGCGATTGAGTGCCGTGTCTGGCCTGATCAACAAACTCTGGAACAAAGTGGAAGGCCGTTACGCGTTGCCTATTGAAACACGAAGTGTTGACGCAAAAGGAGAAAACCAATGATCGTCTCCCTGAGTGTCCGGCGCATGCTCCGCCATAATCTATTGGTTTCTGCTGCTAGCGGAGCATTGTTGCTCTCTCCAGTTTCAGCGGTTAGTGCCACACAGCTTTGCAAAGTTGAACCTTGCAAAACTGATCTGCGCGGCAAGGATTTGGATAATTCGACAACAGGTCAGCTTCCCATTGGTACAAACACTGAAACTGAAACAGTGCCCAGCACAGGCGGAGCGATGTTCTCGATCAGTGTTGATGGCCAGCATGTTGCAGGCACGAAAGCTCCCGTCAACAAACAGCGCCGAACGGATTTGAAGCTTGACCGTGTTGATATCCAAGTGAAGTTTGACGGTCTTGATGTTAAGCCAATATTGAATGTTTCCACATTCCCCGTGCGCCAAACTTATCAGGCGGGCGAGCCCGTGAACTTTCTGGCCAGCAACAATTATCCCGATTGGATCGTTAAATCTGAAATTCGGATTTTTGCAGATGGTCAATCGCCTGAGTCTCGTCCGGCGTTCATCGTGCCCACGGTTGGATTTGGCGCAGCAACTTGGACTATGCCGCGTGATGGCGAAGCCAAGCTTTATTATGTGCTCCGGGTTTATGACCAAGCAGGCCGCTATGATGAAACCAAGCCGCTGGTCTTGACGCGCACCACTGAACGTTTTGATCAACATGGACCGCAAGATGCTGCCGCAGCGCCCGGTTATTCCGATAATCGCACAGCTTTCCGAAACATCCCAGTGGAAGGTGGCGCTGTGACAGTTTATGGCAGCAAAGTTCCCGCTGGCCATTATGTGACTGTGTTGGGCGCTCCTGTTCCGGTCGATAATGACAACGCTTTCGTTGTGCAGCGCATTCTACCGCAAGGTGTACACAATGTTGATGTGTCTGTACTCAATCAACCACGTGGCAAGGGATTGCATTTTGATCGCGAGATTAATATTCCTTCCAGCGAGTGGTTCTACATTGCGCAAGCCGATTTGACCGTCGGACATAGAACAGGCTCCGCCAATATCCAGCAAGTGAAGCCGGGTGAGTTCAATAATATTTACACAAAGGGTCGCTTAGCTTTTTACGTAAAGGGCAAGATTAAGGGCAAATATTTGCTCACTGCCGCTGGTGATACGGGCGAGTCCAGCCTTGATCAAATGTTTGTGGGTCTCGACGGCAAGAACCCTAAAGAGTTTTTGAAACGCATCAATCCAAATGATTATTACCCAGTCTACGGCGATGACTCGACCAGCGTCGAAGACGCGCCCACACGCGGTAAATTCTTTGTACGCCTTCAAAAAGATGATAGCCATGTGATGTGGGGTAATTTCAAAACTCAAATCACCGGAACAGAATTCCTGCGCAATGAACGTGCCCTTTATGGTGCGAGCGCTGTTTACAAATCTCAGGGAGCAACACCATTCGGCGCACGCAAAACTGAAGCTACGGTTTATGCCGCCCAACCCGGCACATTGCCGCAACATGAAATAATACGTGGCACCGGTGGCTCGGCTTACTTCTTGAAACATCAAGACTTGACCATCGGCTCGGAAACGTTGTCCGTTGAAATCCGCGATTCAGTCACTGGCAATATGACTTCAAGAACGCCTCTGCGGTATGGCGCTGATTATGAGATCGATTACATCCAAGGTGTTGTCATCCTGAAAAACCCTTTGAGTTCTTCCATTGCGGGCACAAATGTTGTGAGCAACGGCACCAATGGCAGCGGCGAAGTCTACTTGATTGCCAATTATGAATTCACGCCAGTTGCTGGCAATGTTGATGGCTATGCCTTTGGTGGCCGTGGTCAACAATGGCTGGGTGATCATGTGCGCGTTGGCGTAACTGCCGAAAGTGAAAAGACTGGCGGTGCAGATCAAACGCTTTATGGCGCTGATATATTGCTGCGCAGATCAGACCGCACATTTATTGAAGCTGAACTGGCACAATCTTCCGGCCCCGGTTTTGGCAATTCAACATCGGCAGACGGTGGTTTGACAATCTCTGATAACCTAACTGCTGGTTTGGCAGGTGTGACCGCCAAGGCATACCGCTTGCATGGTCATGCGGCATTGGAAGATTTTTCAGACGGTGTGACCAAAGGTGAATTGGATGCCTATTTTAATCGCGCCGAAAAAGGCTTTGCTTCGCTTAGCAAACAAGCCACTCAAGATGAAACCAATTGGGGCCTGAAAGGTAGTATCATTTTAAATGATGCTGTTGGAGCTGAAGCTTCGGTTGATGATCATTATACGGCTGACGGTAGGCATGAAAATGTTGTGAACGCCCAAGCCAAATTTAAATTGGATCAACATTGGTCAATTGCACCGGGCGTTAAGCAATCATTGCACGAGGTGCCACTTGGTACTGAAAACGGCAACCGCACTGATATTGGTGCAAAGCTTACCTACCGACAGGATGATGCGCGCCAAGCCTATCTGTTTGGTCAAGGCACTGTCGCGCGAACCGGCAACCGTAAATCAAATAACCGAATTGGCGTAGGCTTCGAAACGAAGCTTACCGAGAAAGTTGATGTTTCAGGTGAGGCTTCATACGGCGATGGCGGCATAGGTGCGAGTGCGCTGTTAAATTACAAACCAACCGCCGATGATCGCTATTACTTTGGATATTCGCTGGATCCGACGCAAGATTCATCAGGTGATGTGACACGCATCGTGAGCAATGATAGTTCAGGTTCATTCGTGCTTGGCGCTCATCATGCTTATAATGAACAGCTGTCGGCATTTGCTGAAGAACACACCAACCCCTTTGGCCCGCGTCGTTCGTTGACTCAAACTTATGGTGTGAAATATACACCTGCACCTGAATGGGTTTTAGGTGGCGGCGTTGAAGCGGGCACGATTTGGGATGATACGATCAACACCACAACGGGCCTTAAGAATAGTGATTTCGACCGCAAAGCGTTCTCAGGCAATGTTGGCTATCACACTGAATCAGGATTTGACGCCCATGCCAAAGTTGAAGCACGCTTTGAAAACTCGCAAGATCATACCCGTGATCTAAATTCATATCTGCTGGCCACTGGCTTTGGTGTCAAGACATCGGATGATTGGCGCATGATTGGCAATCTTAATGCTGTTGTGTCGGAAGCAACGACAACCACGCGTAATGGAACATATATTGAAGGCGGCGTTGGCTTTGCTTATCGTCCCGTCGATAATGACCGTTTGAACGCGCTGTTCAAATATACTTACGTTTATGACTTGCCCGGTGCTGATCAAATTAGCGTTGGCGGAACCACCAATGGCCCATCACAGCGGAGTAATATTCTGTCTGCTGATGCCAGTTATGATCTCAATGACATTTTCACAATCGGCGGCAAATATGGCTTTCGCTTGGGCAGCACCAAAGACCGTGCTGTTGGTTCGGCCTGGCAAGATAGTTCGGCCCACCTCGGCATTGTGCGGCTCGACATGCACGTCGTAAAAAATTGGGATGCGCTGCTTGAGGGCAGGGTGCTGTGGTCACCATCCTCACAAAGCTCAGACTTTGGCGCACTTGCTGCGATCTATCGTCATTTCGGCGACAACTTCAAAATGGGCATAGGCTATAATTTCGGCCGCTTCTCAGATGATCTAAGCCACATCGAAGCCGATGATCAAGGCATCTTCATCAATGCGATAGGGAAGTTCTAGTTTTAATCAGACCATGGTGATCAAACGACCTCAAGCGGAGTTGCGCGTCAAAACACGACTTATTTTTATTTTTTGACCAACTGAACAATCAGTGCTTAACTCTTCCAATCGCTCAAAGCGGGCGCAAAAAGATTAGGGAGATTAACCATGAAATCACTAAAACTGATGGGTGCGGCACTCTTGCTCGGCACAATATTGACCAGTCAGGCGCAAGCCAAGTCACTGGTCTATTGTTCTGAAGGGTCACCAGAAAACTTCACGCCAGCGATGAACACAACGGGCACAAGCCTTGATGCCGCGCGTCCGGTCTATAATCAGCTCGTTCAATTTATTGCGGGCACTACGCAGGTAGAGCCAGGCCTTGCGGAAAAATATGAAGTCTCACCCGATGGCCTCACAATCACATTCAATCTTCGCAAAGGCGTGAAGTTCCACTCCGGCGTCAACGGGTTTACCCCAACGCGCGATTTCAATGCTGATGACGTGTTGTTCTCATTTAACCGTCAATGGAAACCAGACCACCCCTATGCCAAAGTTTCTGCAGGTGCATACGATTACTTTAACGATATGGGCATGCCAGATTTGTTAGCCTCGATCGAAGCACCAGATCCGATGACAATTGTCATGAAATTGAAGATGCCAAACGCGCCTATTTTGGCAAACCTGTCGATGGATTTTGCGACCATTCAATCAGCTGAATATGCTGATTACTTGATGAAAAAGGGCACACCAGAACAGTTCGACCAAATTCCAGTGGGTACTGGTGCGTTCAGTTTTGTGGAATATCAAAAGGATGCTGTGATCCGCTTCAAGGCTAATCCTGATTATTGGGGTGGCAAGCAAAAGATTGATGATTTGATTTATGCAATCACGCCTGATGCCACAGCACGATATGCCAAAATGCAAGCTGGCGAATGCCAGATTATGAACGTGCCAAATCCAGCAGATCTCGATGCTATGCGCAAAGATGCAAACATCAACTTGATGTCACAGGCAGGATTGAACATTGGCTATATGGCAATGAATGTTCAAAAGGCTCCGTTCGATAAAGTGGAAGTGCGCAAAGCTATCGCTATGGCGATTGACCGCGATGCTATCCTGAAGGAAGTTTATCAGGGCGCTGGCCAAAAAGCCAAGAACCCAATTCCACCGACAATGTGGTCATACAATGATGCCGTGCAAGATATTCCTTATGATCCTGCCAAGGCTGCTGAAATGTTGAAAGCTGCGGGCATTACTTCGCTCGACACTGACCTGTGGTGGATGCCAGTGCAGCGCCCCTATAACCCCAATGCCAAGCGCATGGGCGAAATGGTGCAGGCTGATCTCGAAAAAGTTGGCATTCACGCCAAACTCGTGTCTTACGAATGGGGTGAATATCGTAAACGTGCTCAAGCAGGCGAACACCAAATGGCGTTCCTCGGTTGGACAGGCGACAATGGTGATCCGGATAATTTCTTAGCCGTGCTTTTGGGCTGCAATAAGGAAGGCAAACCAAATGGCAACAACATTCCAAAATGGTGCAATACTGCGTTCCAAGCTGACATCGCAAAAGCGGCTTCAAGCGCCAACTATGATGAACGTGTAAAACTTTACCGTGACGCCCAGATGATTGTGGCAGCTGAAGTTCCGTGGCTCAACATTGCGCATTCAACAGTGTTTGAACCTGTGAGCAAGAAAGTGACTGGTTATAAGGTCAGCCCGCTTGGTTCACACGTGTTCGTAGGCCTGGATGTTGCTGAATAAATATTGAGAGGGGCGGCGTAGTCCGCCCCTTTTTTTCATGATAAAATTTCTTATCAAACGACTGGCTTTGACCGTGCCAACCTTCGTGGCGTTGATGTTTATAACTTTCACGATGATTAGATTGGTGCCGGGAGACCCCATTGAAACGCGGCGTGGCGAGCGCGGAATTTCGCCTGAGCGGCTGGCAACTTTGCGCCATGAAATGGGTTTGGACCAACCCGTATGGCAACAATTTCTCGACTATTGTTGGGCCATTTTCCATGGTGATTTAGGCACATCAATCGTTTCAAAAGCGCCTGTACTGACGGAATTTCTAACGCTTTTCCCCGCTACGATTGAACTGACCTTTTTTGCAATGATAATCGCCGTTGGTATCGGCGTTCCTGCTGGTGTGTTTGCGGCGGTTAAGCGAGGTAGTATTTATGATCAAGCCGTGATGGGCGTTGCCTTGACGGGATATTCCATGCCAATTTTCTGGTGGGGATTAATTCTCGTATTGTTCATGTCAAACACGCTGCACCTTACGCCTGTCTCAGGCCGTGTTGACCTCATCAAATATTTTTATCCGCATGTCACAGGCTTTGCCACGATTGACTCGTTGATGTCGGGCCAGAAAGGAGCGTTTGTGGATGTGCTGCGTCATCTCATTCTTCCGTCGATTGTGCTGGGCACAGTGCCCATGGCGGTGATTGCGCGAATGACCCGCTCATCGATGTTAGAAGTTTTGGATGAAGATTATGTGCGCACTGCAAAAGCCAAAGGGCTTTCCAAGTGGCGCGTGGTAGGCCTGCATGCGTTGCGCAATGCATTGATCCCCGTGGTGGTTTCCATTGGCTTGCAAGTGGGCACTTTGCTGGCGGGAGCCGTGCTGACCGAGAATATTTTTTCGTGGCCGGGCGTTGGCCATTGGTTGACCGAGTCCATTGCGCGCCGGGATTACCCAGCTTTGCAAGGCGGCATATTGTTGATCGCCAGCATTGTCATTATCGTCAACGTTCTAGTGGATATCACCTACACCGCTATCAATCCGAGAATTCGTTATGGCAAGTGAAACAATCATTGCAGAGCCATTGAAGCGACCCAGTGCGTTCAGCGGCTTCTGGAACAGCTTTTCTGAAAATCGCGGCGCAGTTATTGGCCTATGCGTGGTGATTGCTATTGTGATCATCGCCATTCTCGCGCCCGTCTTGGCCCCTTACAATCCACTTGAACAATTTAAGGGCCAAACCAAAATCCCACCGTTCTGGGCGGAAGGTGCTGATTCAAAATATTGGCTTGGCACAGATGCAGTTGGCCGCGATATGCTGTCCCGCCTGATGTATGGCGCACGCATTTCATTATTCATCGGTTTGGCAGTGATGGCTGTATCGATGGTGGTGGGCGTCATTCTTGGGCTCGCATGTGCTTTCTACGGCGGCATCATCGATGTGATCATAATTCGGATCATGGATTTGATCATGGCTATTCCGTCATTGGTTTTAGAAATTATGATCATCGCCATCACTGGCCCGAGCCTTGTCAACACAGTGATTGCAATCACCATCGTTTATCTGCCGCGCTATGTTCGCCTGCTCCGTGCTTCTGCGATTGCCGAACTTTCCAAAGACTATGTGACTGCCGCAAAGGTTTCAGGCGTTGGCAAGTTGCGTTTGATGTTGGTGACGGTTTTACCAAACTGCACCGCGCCACTAATTGTGCAGGCGGCACTGGGAATTTCAGACGCAATCCTTGAAGCATCAGGCTTGGGCTTCCTCGGCCTCGGCGCGCAACCACCAACCCCTGAATGGGGCGCAATGCTGGCCGACACGCGCGACCTCATGCAGTCCCACCCTTGGGTTATGGCACTTCCGGGTTTGGCAATACTCATAACAGTTATGGCGATCAATTTGATGGGCGATGGTTTGCGTGATGCACTTGATCCGCGCTTGAGGCGTAGCTGAACTATGGCGCTTCTCGACATTGAAAATCTAACCGTTGAATTTAAAACCCACAACGGCGCATTTCGCGCGGTTGATCATGTGTCGCTGCATGTGGATGAAAGTGAAGTTTTGGCCATCGTCGGCGAGTCAGGTTCAGGAAAATCTGTGGCCATGTTGGCTGTTATGGGGCTCCTACCTTGGACAGCAACGGTCACCGCTGACCGCATTCATTTTGATGGTCATGACCTGTTGAAGATCACAGCAGATCAACGCCGCAAAATTATTGGCAAAGATATGGCGATGATTTTTCAAGAGCCAATGAGCAGCCTCAATCCATGTTTCACTGTGGAGTTCCAGCTGGTTGAAGCAATGAAGACCCATTTGAATTTAACCAAAGCTGAATGCCGCAAACGCGCTATTTCTTTGCTTGAAGAGGTCGGTATTCCAGCACCCGAAACGCGGCTGTCGGCATACCCGCATCAATTATCCGGTGGGATGAGCCAGCGCGTCATGATTGCCATGGCGCTATCCTGCAGGCCCAAATTATTGATCGCTGATGAACCGACTACGGCTCTGGATGTGACGATACAAGCGCAAATTCTTGATGTGCTGGTGCGCTTGCAAAAAGAAAAATCTATGGGCCTCGTGCTCATCACGCATTCTATGGGTGTGGTGGCCGAAACAGCTCAGCGCGTGAGCGTGCACTATGCGGGTCAAAAGGTTGAGGAACAGCCCGTTGAAAACCTGTTCACCAAACCGCGGCATCCCTATACCGCAGCACTTCTTGCGTCTCTGCCCGAACGCTCGAAGGGCCGCAGATTACATTCCATTGCTGGCGTGGTTCCCGGCCAATTTGATCGGCCAAAGGGATGCTTGTTTTCACCGCGCTGTGAATATGCAACTGACCTTTGCAAAACGACGAAGCCGCCTCTTCTCAATGATGCTCTTTGTCATTTTCCGTTGCAAGGACAGTCCGCATGAACGCTGTTCTTCGCGCTGAAAATTTAACACGGCACTACGGAATTTCGCGTGGCGCTTTCAAACCAGCCGCAACATTAAAAGCGCTTGATGGTGCCAGCTTCACTTTGGACCGTGGCAAAACTCTTGCGGTGGTTGGAGAGTCGGGTTGCGGTAAGTCAACGCTCGCTCGTGTTGTAGCAATGATTGAGCAACCCACATCGGGTGCTCTGGAAATTACTGGACTGAACACCACAGGTGCCACTGTGCGCGTGCTGCGGGACTTACGCCCCAAAGTGCAAATGGTTTTTCAAAATCCCTATGGCTCGCTCAACCCACGTCAAAAAATTGGTTCCATTTTGGAAGAACCATTGTTGGTCAATACGAAAGACAGCGCTGCTGAACGCACCCAAAAAGCCCGCGCCATGATAGAAAAAGTTGGGCTTCGACCTGAACATTACGATCGTTACCCACACATGTTTTCAGGTGGTCAACGCCAGCGCATTGCCATCGCGCGCGCACTGATGTTGGAACCTGATATTCTTGTTCTTGATGAACCCGTGTCGGCCCTTGATATTTCAATACAAGCACAAGTTTTGAATCTATTAGCCGATTTGCAAGAACAACATAATCTGGCCTATCTTTTTATCAGTCATGACCTTTCGGTGGTCAGGCACATTGCCGATGACGTGATGGTGATGTATCTGGGCCATGTTGTTGAGCAGGGCGATGCAAAGATGCTCTTCACCAACCCTCTCCATCCCTATACCAAAGCGCTGCTTTCGGCCACGCCGCAAGCCGACCCCTTGGCAAAACGAAATCGCATTGTGTTGCAAGGCGAATTGCCATCGCCCTTGAACCCGCCATCAGGCTGCGCCTTCCGAACCCGCTGTCCAATTGCTGCGGCCGAATGTGCAAAGATGGTTCCCGAATTACGCAGTGTTCAAGGCCAAAACGTTGCGTGTCATTTTGTTGAGTAACCAGTTTTGGTATACTTAATATGCTTCAGTTTCATTTATAAACGCCTCAGTGCGCACGGCTTAGAATTATACTGCTTTACAAATTATGATAAATTAGTGTAGTTTTTGGAAACCCGCAAGAAAGTTACTGCTAGAAATGGAAGAAAATCGTTACGCCACTAGGCTTAATTCATTCCGCGTGAATGAAGCACAATATTGGCCTGGCAAGAACGGTAAAGTTACAACACTGAATGTATTGGATCGAGCAGCAAAAGTCAAAAACTTGGGCGCTGTTGATCTCAACTATCCAGACCATCTTGAAGGTCATACAGAAGTTGAAATTACCGATAAATTAAAAGGGCTTAACATTAGTTTAAATGGCTTTGCGATGCGTTATTATGGCAACCCTGCCTATAAAATCGGTGCCTTTACCAATCCTGATCACAAGGTTCGTCGTGAAGCAATCGACTTGACCAAACGGGGCTTAGATTGCCTTGCGAAATGTGGCGGCAATCTGATGACGCTGTGGATGGGCCAGGATGGTTTCGATTACTCCTTCCAAGCTGACTATGACCGCCAGTGGGATCACACGATTGAAGCAATCCGTGAAGTTTCATACCACAACCCCGCTATCGACATTAGCATCGAATACAAGCCAAACGAGCCGCGTTCTTTCAGTTTAATGCCCGATGTGGCCACAACTTTGCTGGCGATCAAAGACATTGACTGCAAGAATACAGGCGTCACTCTCGATTTTGTCCATGCGCTCTATGCCGACGAGATGCCGGCATATGCGGCCACATTGATCAACAAACATTCAAGACTGCTCGGCGTTCACTTGAACGACGGTTACGGCAAGCGCGATGACGGATTGATGGTTGGAACGGTCCATCCAATTCAAACCATTGAGCTGCTTTATGTGCTCGACAAGATTGGTTATGACCGCGCGATTTACTTCGACACGTTCCCGGACATCACAGGCCTCGACCCCATCGCAGAGTGCTCGACCAACATATCAGTTGTCAAAGCGATGAAGCGTGTCGTTCAAAAATTAAAACACAATGAGTTACTGTCCAATGCAATTCTGAAACAGGATGCTGTGACAAGTCAAGCTATCGTACAGGCTGCTCTGTTTGGAAACTGAAAAAAAACATGACTTTAACTATCATGCGCAATGGCCTCACTCGTTTCTATGTTCACCTGACCCGAGGTAAATAATGAATATGACCGTTGACCCCAGAGCAATTGGCCCTCGTATCCGCATGATGTTGCCAGGGATGACTCCTTCAGAAGTGCGCATTACTGAAATTCTTTTGCGGGGCGGGGCGGATGCACTGCCCTTGAAGGCATTGGCAGAACAGGCGGAGGTGTCTGAGGCGATGGTCGTCAAAACGGCTAAACGTCTCGGCTTTGTGGGGTACCGCGAATTGAGAGCGGCTCTCGAAGCTTACAAAAGTCAGCCGACGGTAGATATGCATGAAGAAATTCTGCCTGAAGATTCGGTCACCACCATAGTCCAAAAAGTATTCCGCACCTCCATCCAAGCGTTGGAAGAAACTTTAGCGATCCTCGACATGAATGCTTTTGAACGCGCAGCAGAGTCGATTTACAAAGCAGGCCAAATTGATTTTTATGGCTTGGGCGGATCAGCACAAATCGCCCGTGATGTATCTCATAAATTTTTACGCATTGGTGTCCGCACGTCAGTATTCGACGACACGCATATGATGGCTATGTCAGCTGCATTATTAAAAGATGGCGACGTGGTAGTTGCGTTTTCACATTCAGGCCGCACCAACGCCATTCTTGATGCCGTTCACATCGCCCGAAAAAATGGCGCAACGATTATCGCCGTCAGCAATTACGAAACGTCACCATTGGCGGAACGCAGCGATATTTTGCTCTGTTCAACCGCCCAAGGTTCATTCCTGACCAGTGAAAATGCTGCTGCCCGCATTGCACAACTCAACATTATGGATGCCATCTTCATCGCGGTAGCTCAACGTGGTTATGCCTCCGCCGAACGAAACCTGTCTAAAACCATGGCTTCGGTGCAAGCAAAGCGGCGATCATGACCCCTGCATTTGATGTCATAGTTTGCGGCAGTCTTCATCTCGATATCGTCGTGGACTCGCCGCATCTGCCTAGGCTTGATGAAACAGTTCCGGGCACAAGCTGGAAAAAAATCTGCGGCGGAAAAGGCGGCAACCAAGCCGTGATGGCGGCGCGGGCAGGGGCCAAATGCGCCATGATCGGGCGCGTCGGCATTGATGATTTCGGCAAGACTTTAAAGGCTAATCTTATTGCAAACAACGTTGACGCGGCCTTTGTTTCAGTCGATCCAACCAATGGCACCGGAATAAGTGTTGCCATTGTTGAAAGTGCTGGGGACTATGGCGCGGTCATTGTGTCTGGTTCAAATTTAGCGCTATCACCCAATGCAAATGCTTGGCAGACATGCGGTGGCGCCAAAGTTCTCATCCTACAAAACGAAATTCCCGAAGCGGTCAATATTGCTTGGGCTCATGCCGCGCGGCAATCGGGAGCAACAGTAATTTTTAATGCAGCGCCAGCGCGCGAAATGTCTGATGAGCTGCTGAAACATATTGATCTGCTCATCGTCAACCGGGTTGAGGCAGAGATGTTGTGTGGTTTACAGGTGTCTGACGCCGCCTCGGCAATTGCCGTAATACCCAAGCTGAATAAGAATGTTCAAAGTGTAATTATCACTTTGGGCGAGCAGGGCCTTATTTTCAAAACCAAGAATGACGCGCCGCAATATGTTGCGCCAATGAAGGTTATTGTGAAATCCACTCATGGCGCGGGTGATTGCTTTGTAGGCGTGTTAGCTTGCGAATTAGCGAACGGGAAAAGCTTGGCCGCCGCCTGCACATTAGCTAACCCCAGTTACGGCTAAGGTTGGGGGATTCTCAAATCAGTTTTGATGTGATTCATGGGGTGTTGTGAAAGCAACCCACGGAGAGATCCCCCATGC
>JAYVPZ010000451.1:0-15203 GCA_043757105.1 Aestuariivirga sp.
CCAATACGTTTGAGAAACGCGTTGGTGGCGGGCGAGCGATAACCACACACAATGTGAATGGGTTGATGGGAACCTAAATCTTCATGAAGTTCCCAAACCAAATCGATGGTGCGTGGATCAATGGTGATGGTTTGCTTTTTGCGCCAATCGCGCAGCAGATAATTAATCTGCTTCATGGCTGACGGAATGTATCTGCCATCTTTTTTATATGTAATGTTGAGGTTTTCACCTGTGTGCATGTGATATAATTGAATCGTGCGGGTTTCACCGCCCGCAACTGTTGGCGCAGTGACCAAGCCGAATGCGCCCAAAGCAAGCGAACCCGCAATGGCTGTTGACAGCAAAGTTTTTTTCAAGCGTAACTGCAAGTCTTGACGATGTCCGGCGTTCCAGATTTTTGATACCATACTCAACACACACACCGGGCGGAACCCGACTCCTATAATCGTTTCCGTCTCAGTGTCAGTGAGAGCAACCCACTTTAACCTATAACGGCACTTCGGACAAGATTGAGGCAACGATAAGGCTGCCCGTTAGTAAATGTATTTTGCCTGAATGTGCTTAATGGGTGTTTAAAATTGTCAATTTTGTACAATGCCGCCAGTGATGCCGCGATCGGCCAATATGTCCATGGAATTATTGATTTTTTTAGCAAGTGGATCATAGGCAAAGGCTTTTGCCATGGCCGCGTCACGTCCATAAATATCATCATAAAATTGAATTTTACCTGATGCGTCGGCCCAAGCCGTGAAATAGGTGAGATAGACCGGAACTTTCTCGGTTAAATTGACCGACTGGCTTTGAGCAAAAGCTTGAACCACTTCTTTCTTCTTGCCTTTCTTGCCAACTTGGACGACCTGCCCAAGATTACCTGCCACTTCTTCCTGGGTCATACCTAAGAGCACGGCAGCAAACTCACGCGGGTTTTGTACGCGAACACAGCCATGGCTATAGGCACGGTAAGAATCCGCAAACAGGTTCTTAGTTGGCGTGTCATGCATGTAAATATCATGACCGTTCGGGAACAGGAACTTGAGTTCACCTAAGGCATTTCCTGCACCGGGCGGTTGTTGAACACCAAACTTTGGATATTGTCCCAGCGCATTCCAATCCACATCGCGCGATGAAATTACTTCGCCTTTTGTGTCAACCAACTTAAATCCATTACGATCCAAATAACTCGGATCGCGGCGCGATTTTGGGCCATATTCATTGATTATGATGGAAGCTGGAACGCCCCATGACGGATTGAACACAACGGTTTCAATTTGGTCATAGAATGAATAGGTCTGGTTCATCGGCTTGCCGACGATCACTTTACTTTGCCAAGCGACTTTGCCTTGATCAATTACCTTCACTTCATATGCGGGTTGATTGACAAACACATATCGTGCGCCCAAATTTTTCGGCAGCCAACGCAAGCGTTCCATGTTGAACATAATGCGCTGCCGATCAGCACCGCTGCGATCTTGATTCATAAACTTGGTTGTTGATGAATCAAGGATTCCAGTCGCTTTAATTTTGTTGGCTTTTTGAAAACCACGCAGACTGTTCGAAAGGGTTTTGTCAAAAATATTTGGATCTAAACCGTCGTCAATTGCAGCGAGAGTTACACCAAAATATTGTAGTTTTGCGCGAATGAAAGGAACACGGTCATCTACCATTCCGGGCTTTAGATCTGGGCCATCTGAGATCGCCTCTGCTGGAATGCTATCCATCGTGAGCGCTTTTTTGAAAATTGCAAACTGTGGGTGGGTTGGCTCAAGAGTAGAGATATAAGCCTGAGGAAAAGGCGAATATCCCAAAACTTTCATCACCGCAACTGCAGCCACTGTTTGTGGCTTAATATCATTGTAAAGTGACAGTCGGTTTGGATCAAATTGACCGCCCGAAACATGGCGCGCATATTTAACAGCGGCAACCGACATTGCAATATCAAATCTTGCGAGTTTAACATTATCGTTCGCAATTTCGTTATCAACATTTTCAAAGCTTGCGAAACCCGTGGGCAAATATTTTTTTGCAACTAGGCCCTCGTCTGCGGCATTAGCTAAAAGCTTCAACATCGTTTCAGCCCGAGCTGTAATGTGTCCTTCTTTTGTCCAGATCGGCTTGAACTCGTTACTGCTGTAAAATGCCAGAACAGCTTTACGTTCTGCATCAATTGCACGAATCTTTGTGGCCTTGTTGATCAGTTCGATTCGGATCGTTTCGGCTTCCTGCGTTTTTGTTGTCAACTTCAAGAATGCTGCGTCATAAACAGGCACTACCAAGAGCGGCATATAATTTACGTTGCCCATTCCTAATCCTGGCAGTGGATCGGGTTCGGACTGATCAGCCTGAGCCGATTTCTTTTGCTGTTGTAGAATTTGCGACTTTGTTAGTTGAGGCAGAGTGAACAAAACACTCTTGGCCGCCCGACGTCGCTTATCAACCTGTTGTTGTTCCCACCATGTTAACCTAGCGCTTTGATCAGTGTAAAACACAGGTCGAGACGACGAATCTTGTCGTTGAATTCCACCAAATAAGCTTTCAAAAAATCCGAGGCGGCGCTTATATGTTTTTTCTCCGGCATCAGCGCAATTGGCAAAAATAGCAATTGCGGCCATTCCGACGACAATTTTAAGCGGTAGTTTAGACATAAGACGTATTTCCCAATCGGGGCCCAACAAGCCACATGCAATCTACACTGGTGTTTGTGGCGATTCAATGAAAATTGGGTCGCAATTGAGACAAATAAAGTTGAGTGTTACCCAACCGCCTCTTCCAACCCCAAATCGCGCATCTTGCGATAAAGTGTAGAACGTCCAATACCTAGTTTACGAGCAACTTCTGACATTTGGCCGCGGTAACGGTGCATTGCCAGTTTGATCATATCAGCTTCTACTTCTTCAAGGGTGCGGATGTGCCCGCCATCAGTGACGATAGAAACGCCAATGGCATTGCCATCGCTGACTTGATTCGTATTGGTGCGCACTTGGTTATTGCCATCGGGCCTGCGCAACGTGTGTGGCAATGGAATTGGGGCGGCAGGTATTTTGACTTCAAAACCATCCACCAAAGCTGCGATCTGAGGAAAATCTTGGATGTCGAGAATGTCGGTTTCGCACAGTACAATCGCGCGAAACACGGTGTTTTCAATTTGGCGCACATTGCCCGGCCAAGCATATAGTTGCAGCATCTGAAGTGCATGAGCGCTGATGCCGTGCACTTTTCGGCCTTCTTCGGCGGCAAGCTTTGTGATGAAATGATTGACCAATGCTGGAATGTCATCTTTGCGGTCGCGCAGAGGAGGAACCATGATCGGGTAAACATTCAGACGGTAATAAAGATCTTCGCGGAATTTTCCGGCTTTCACCATTTCAATCATATTGCGATTGGTGGCTGAAAGTAGGCGTATATTGACTTTTACGGGCTTGCGCGATCCCACCGGATCAATCTCGCCTTCTTGGATGGCGCGCAATAATTTGACCTGCATATCAAGCGGCAGGTCGGCGACTTCATCAAGGAACAGAGTTCCGCCATCGGCTTCCTGAAACTTTCCAAGGTGTTTGTTGTTCGCACCAGTGAAGGAACCTTTTTCATGACCAAACAAAGTCGATTCGACCAAGTTTTCAGGAATGGCACCACAGTTTACTGCAACAAATGGTTTTCCGGCGCGTTCAGATTCACCCTGTATAGCGCGGGCGATCATTTCTTTACCCACACCCGATTCGCCTTCAATCAGAATCGGAATGTTAGATTGCGCACCACGACGACCTAAACGAATGACGTTTGCCATGGCGGGCGAGGAAGCGATAAGATCATCAAAACTCAATGCCCCTGTAACTTTTTTATTGAGGCGTTTTACTTCCTCGGTCAGCGCATTCACTTTAAGCAAATTCTGCATTGAAACGCGCAAACGCTCTGGCGAAACGGGCTTCACCACAAAATCATCAGCGCCCGCGCGCATTGCTTTAATAACAGTTTCAATTGAGCCTTGCGATGTTTGCACAATAACCGGCAAATCGCCGCGAATTGCTTGCAGGCGTTCCAAAAATTCTAAGCCGTCCATGCCGGGCATCATCAAATCGAGAATGGCTAAGCCAATCGTCGAGCCCGACTGGGAGCTAAGGGCTTCAATTCCCTTCAAACCATTTTCAACAGCAACGGCCTCATAACCAAAACGCTTGACCATTTCTTCCAGAATACGACGCTGGGCTGGTTCATCTTCAACAATTAAGACTCTGGACGTCATTCGTTTTGTTCGCTCACCAAATCACTGGGTCAGTTTTGCGGCTGCTTTGCCGCAGCTGACCGCTTCTTGAGCAATTCCTGACAGGTAGTGGTAAAGGCCAGCTTAACAACATAGCACATTTGGATACAGGTGGGTGTTTCCTACCTGAATTTGACCCATGAAGAGGTGTTGTTTTCCCCGTAAACGTGGGCCATATCCAGAATTCAAAGAAAAAGGATTTTTTTATGCAAGCCAGCTCGAAACTTGGAAATTTGCCGGAATGGAACCTCGCTGATTTATATTCGGCACCAGATTCGCCAGAGTTTAAAGCGGATTTGGAAAAGAGCGCTGCGCAAGCGGCGGCTTTTGCGACGACATATAAGGGAAAACTTGCTGGTCTTGACGGGGCTAGCTTGGCAAAAGCTGTTGCCGCATATGATGCGATGTCTGATCTTATTGGTCGTGTTGGTTCTTATGCTCAGCTCTATTATGTTGGCGACACCACAGATAGCAACCGCGGCAAATTTTACGGTGATGTGAATAACAAGCTCACTGACTTGGGTTCAATGCTGTTGTTTTTTGAACTTGAGCTGAACCAGATTGATGACGCTGTATTAGAAAAGTCCATGGTGGTTCCGGCTCTTGGCCACTATCGCCCTTGGATTGAAAATCTTCGCCAAGAAAAGCCTTATCAACTCGAGGATAAAATTGAACAATTGTTTCTCGAAAAATCTCAGACGGGTTTTGGTGCATTCAACCGCTTGTTTGATGAAACCATGGCGAGTCTTCGCTTCACAATAAACGGCGAAGAGTTGACCATTGAGCCAACTTTAAACTTGATGCAGAGCGCTGATGAAAGCGAACGCAAAGCGGGCGCTCTTGCTTTAGCGAAAACGTTTGGGGCCAACATCAAGCTTTTTACATTGATCACTAACACCCTGGCGAAAGACAAAGAAATTTCTGATCGTTGGCGCGGTTTTAAAGATATTGCAGAAGGTCGGCATTTATCTAATCGCGTGGAACCTGCTGTTGTTGATGCGTTGGTTGCAGCGGTGCGCGCGTCTTATCCGCAACTGTCACATCGTTATTATAAAATGAAAGCTAAATGGCTAGGCAAAGAAAAACTGATGCATTGGGACCGCAATGCGCCTTTGCCGCAGGAAGACACACGCGAAGTGCCATGGAATGAGGCGCAAGCTTTGGTGCTCAAAGCATACGGCGCATTCTCGCCGGAAATGGCGAGCATCGCAAAAACATTCTTTGATAAAAACTGGATTGATGCGCCCAATCGCCCCGGCAAAGCGCCTGGCGCATTTGCCCACCCCACAGTGCCGTCGGCTCATCCTTATGTTTTGTTGAATTACATGGGCAAAACCCGTGATGTGATGACGCTGGCGCATGAGTTGGGGCATGGTGTGCACCAAGTTCTTGCAGCAGAGCAGGGGCCTTTGATGTCGAACACGCCGCTCACTCTTGCTGAAACAGCTTCGGTGTTCGGAGAAATGCTCACGTTCCAAACGCTGCTGAAAGAAACAACTGATAAAGGCAAACGTAAAATTTTACTCGCGTCTAAAGCCGAGGATATGATCAACACAGTGGTGCGCCAGATTGCGTTTTATACTTTTGAGCGCAAGGTGCATGAAGCCCGCAAAGAAGGCGAGTTGACGCCTGATCAAATCAACGCCTTTTGGATGTCCGTGCAACACGAGAGCCTTGGTGATGCCATCGAATTCGGCCCCGGTTATGAAACCTATTGGACATATATCCCGCATTTCATTCATTCACCATTTTATGTTTATGCTTATGCGTTTGGTGATTGCTTGGTGAATTCGCTTTATGCGCGTTACCGCGAGAGTGAGGCAGGATTTCAAGAGAAGTATTTTGACATGCTCAAAGCTGGCGGCACCAAGCATCATTCCGAATTGTTGAAGCCATTTGGTTTGGATGCGACTGATCCGCAATTTTGGCAGAAAGGGCTTTCCGTGATTTCGGCGCTGATTGATGAACTCGAAACACTGTGATTGAATATCGTCGCCCAGGGTTAGATGAGGCTGAAACATTTGCAGCGCTTCATGTGCAATGTTGGCGCGAGGCATATCAAGGCATTGTGCCAGCGGAGTTGATGGCAAAATACAAAATTAAAACCCGCCTGCCAATGTGGGAAACTACTTTGCCAGATCAGCAGCGCATTGTTTTTGGCGCTTATGATCAAGGATGTGCCGTGGGCTTTATTGTTGCTAGCAAAGCCATTGAACATTTGTTTGACGATATTGATGGGCATGTTTCTGCCCTTTACATCGCATCTTCTCACTATCGACGCGGAATTGGTCAGATTCTTATGGGTCTGGCAGCGAAGGCGTGGCTTGCACAAGGTGGGCACTCGCTTGCCTTGGGTGTGTTGGCCGAAAACACCCGCGCGCGGTCATTCTATGAGGCTTTGGGCGGAAAACTGGTAAAAACAGGGATTTACGAGTGGGATGGTTTCCCATTGGCCGATGCAATATATAATTTTGACGACCTGCCAGCCTTGATTGGCAAAGATTGACAAACTTTGCCATAGCCCTAAAACTGGCTGAAACAGGAGTTTCAGGTCATGGCTACGATGAATATTTCACTGCCAGATAAGTTGAAGGAATTTGTAGAACTACGCGTTGCGGAGGGGAGCTTTAGTAATGCCAGCGATTACATGCGCGACTTGATCCGCAAAGAACAGTCACGCGCCCAATATATTCGGGAAATGAATGAAGCTGTGGCGGAGGGCTATGCAAGCGGGTTCCATGAAGCAGATTTGGATGAGCTGTTTGAATCCGTATTCAAAGATACGGAAGTTGTCGAAAAGAAATCAGCATGAGAATTCGATATTCCTCAAAAGCCTACCTCGACCTTGTCGAGATAAGGCAATATGGAATATTGAATTTTGGTCGCACCAAAACTGATGCATATCAACTCAAGATAAAGAAGGCACTCAAACGCATCGGTGCTTATCCCGAAGCTGTTCGGATTCGATATGAACTTGCGAAGCCGGTTCGCGTATTGCCCGTTGGCTCACATCTCATAGTTTACGAAATGCAGGTTGGGCTGATCGTGATCGTTCGTGTCTTGCACGGAAGCCAACATATTCTCGACCAGCTGTAATTTCACTCCATAAACCAGCCATGGCTCACCACCAGCGACTGACCCGTCAGCGCATTGGTTGGGAAGCTGGCGAACATCAGCGCGATTTGTGCCACGTCATCCACCGTCGTGAACTGGCCGTCCACTGTGCCACCAAGCATAATTTTCTTCACAACATCTTCTTCCGAAATACCAAGCGTCTTCGCCTGCTCTGGAATTTGCTTTTCCACCAGAGGGGTTTTGACGAAGCCGGGGCAGATGACGTTGGAGCGCACACCGTGTGCGGCTCCTTCCTTGGCGATCACTTTGTTCAAGCCGATGAGGCCGTGTTTGGCGGTAACATAAGCGGATTTTAATGGCGATGCTTCTTTGGAATGCACTGAGCCCATAAATATGATTGAACCTGAACCCTTGGCATACATGTGGGGCAGGCAGGCTTTGGATGTGAGAAAAGCGCCGTCCAAGTGAATGGCCAGCATCTTTTTCCAATCGGCAAACGGATATTCTTCCAGCTTATGCACAATCTGAATGCCCGCATTGGAAATCAAAATATCAACTCCGCCCCAAGCTGCCACAACGGCGGCAACTCCGGTATTGACGGCATCTTCGCTGGTCACATCCATGGTGATGGCCATGGCTTTGCCGGCGCCTTGTGCATTGAGATTGTCCGCCGTGGATTTGGCAGCATCCGCATTCAAATCAGCCACGGCAACCCACGCACCTTCCTGCACAAAGCGCAGAGCGATGTCTTGACCAATGCCTGAGGCAGCGCCGGTGATGATAGCAATCTTATCTTTGAGAAGCATGATGGTGTTTCCTATTTCAAATAATCATGAACAACTTCGCCTAACCCCAAAGTGAGATCAGCGAGTATATGTGTAGCGGATAAAACTTCGCGGACAGGCAACTCAGCAACCGGAGCCAATGCGTGATCAAATAATTCCAAACCCGCAGGGCCAGACCATGCACCTTTCACATTGATGTCGGTCAAATAATAGCGCACCAATTCGCAGATGCGCGGCGTGCAATCGACATGCGGAATAATCTTTAACAGAAAGCTTGGCGTTTCCATGCTGGCTTTCACTTTGACCACATCAAGCGCCTGATGCTTATAACCCATGGTGCCATTCGCCACGCGGATTGAACCATAATCCAACGTGCCAACCAATGTATCTTTATCAGCGCGCAGCTTTGGTGCTCCGAGCTTTTTTGGGAATCCCCATATCTCGCGTCCACCTGCAATTGGTGCATCATCATCCAAATACATCGAATGCACAAAGCCGCCTGCCATACCATTATAAGTTACAGGGATCACTTGGCCGGACTCAGTGTAATTTCCAAAGCCCGTGGAATCCGGCATGCGGATGAATTCATATTTCACGATTGGATCAGCAATCTGCAAGGGCTCGGGCACCACGGCGCGCAAAGCCTCCATATCGGTGCGATACGAGATAATCAAATATTCGCGGTTCATAAACCGATACGGGCCGCGCGGATAGCTGGGGCTGGTCAGCGGCATGGCGAATGCATTGGCCCTCACAGCACTAATGTCCATTGCCCACCACCTTTTCACCATCAAATGTGATCATGCCCATATCGGGAATTTTGCGATTTTTCCAAGCTTTGCTGGCGAAGGATTTTTTCACGTCGCTCAAGCCTTCATGCCAATGTTCGTCCATCGAGAGGCGCGAGAACTCATAGTCTTTGGATTGCGTATCAGTGCCCGTTGCACGTTTGATCAAATGCATCACGGAGATGCCAGCTTCGCGGGCGCTGTCTTTCAAAATCATTACATCAGGATCATTTTGCATTTCGGGCGGAAGCTTCGCCAACAAGTTCATCGCCGCTTTGCGCAATTTTTGTTCTGACATGGCAGCAGCTGTACCCATGCGGGTGCGGCTGGAAAAGCGGATTTCTTTTTCGCGCTCGGCGGCTTCTAACAGTGTACGCGGCAGTAAGCCCTCAGACGAAAACAAATCAACTTGGAAGATGCAAAGATTCATACTGCGATCTGCTGCATCAATAACATGATAAAGCGGCGTGTTGGAAACCAAGCCGCCATCCCAATAATATTCGCCATCAATCAGCACTGGCGGAAACCCCGGGGGCAGGGCGCCTGAGGCCATAATGTGATCAACCGTAATCTTATCCATGGTGGAATCAAAATAACGGAAGTTACCTGAACGCACATTCACTGCACCCACGCTTAAACGAATGGGGCCATTGTTGATCAAATCAAAATTGACAAGTTCAAGCAAGGTTTCACGCAAAGGCGCGGTGTCATAAAAACTTGTGGCGCTGTCTGTGCCCGGCCAGGAAAAGAAAGGTGAAATCATCCGTGGACTGAAGAATCCGGGAATGCCAAACATGGTGGCCGTCATACTGCTCATCTCATTAAAAAAGCTGCGGCCCTGATCGCCCGGAAAAAATGATGCCCCTTGTAATCCCGACGACAATTTATCCCAAAATGCTTTCAGCTTGGCCACGCGCTCTTCAGGCTTATTGCCAGCGATGATGGCGGCGTTGATCGCGCCAATCGAAATGCCCGCAATCCATGTGGGCTCTTTGCCCAAGCCCATCAAAGCCTCATATGCCCCCGCCTGATAGGCCCCCAAAGCGCCACCGCCTTGAAGCACGAGGATGTTTTTTTCGGTTGCTGAATTTTGTTGCATTGCAGCATTGTAGTGCAATGCGATGGGGAAGGGTATTAAAAGATTTTAATGGCGATCACTTGGCTGCAATATAAAAGAACAACATCTTCTAACTGATTTGCCTCGGGGGCTTCCTTTGTTAAACTGGTTACTCATCTTCATTCCCATCACATTTGGCCTCGAATTTTTTATCCATCCGAGTGACTCCATCCTCTTCATCTCGGCGGCTCTCGCCATTATACCCATTGCCGCCAATATGGGGCGGGCGACAGAGAGTTTGGCGACGAAGACTGGGCCCACGATTGGTGGCTTGTTGAACGCGACGTTTGGCAACGCGACAGAATTGATTATTGCATTTTTTGCGTTGCAAGCGGGTAAAACCGAAGTGGTGAAAGCTTCGATTGTTGGTTCGATGATTGGCAATATGTTGTTTGTGTTAGGTTTGGCGTTATTTTTGGGGGGTCTCAAATATCAAAGGCAGACCTTCAATAAAAATATGGCGGGATCATTGGCCAGCATGTTGGTGATTGTTATGATCGCCTTCCTGATCCCCGCACTTTTTGATTTTACAGAAATAGCAAGTGGCGTTCCGTTGACCCAAGCTACGGCTATCAACGCTAATTTTTCTTTGGCGGCCAGCGTGGTTTTGATTGGGCTTTATATCTGCAACATGATTTTCAGTTTGGTAACACATAAGGATTTTCTGTCAACCAGTGGCGAACACCATGAAGTAGGCGGCTGGACGATGCGTCGTTCATTTGCCACTCTTATCGTTTGCACATTAACGGTGGCATGGCTTTCAGAAGTGCTGGTGGGGGCGCTAGAAGGATTTAGCAAAGGCTTAGGCTTGTCTGAAGTATTTGCGGGTCTCATTATTATCCCTATCATTGCCAATGCATCAGAACATTCTGCATCTTTGTTTGCGGTTAAAAACAAACTTGATCTGAGCATTCAAATCACTTTGGGCGCAACCATCCAAATTGCACTTTTGGTAGCCCCGATTTTGGTGATCATGTCATATTTAATGGGCGAGCCGATGGATTTGGTTATTCATCGCCCGCTTGAACTTGCGGGCCTTTTGGGTGCAGTCTTGATTACTGCCAATGTAGCTCATGATGGGGAGTCTAATTGGCTTGAGGGGGCGATGTTGCTTGGGGTCTATTTGCTTTTGGCGTTGGCTTTTTATTATTTGCCAGTTGCGGTTTGAAATTTGATAAGAACAACCATTCAACATGGCGAAAACAAAAACCCAGCTGAACCAGCTGGGTTTTCTGAACGCCAAAATATATATTACTTCGTAAGGAAGCTGAACTTCTGTTTGAAGCGCGAGACACGTCCGCCACGGTCAACGATTGTGCCTTGGCCGCCTGTCCACGCTGGATGGGACTTTGGGTCAATATCAAGGTTCATGGTGTCGCCAGCGTTACCATAGGTCGAGCGGGTCATGAATTTGGTGCCGTCGGTCATCACAATAGTGATGGGGTGGTAATCGGGGTGGATATCTGCTTTCATAATCGTTAACTCTTCAACTTGCGTTTCGGGTGCCTGCACCCAATATATAGGTTTCAGCCATTTCAGCGGTGGGCTATAGGCGAATTCAAACGAGCGCACAAGAGCGGTATAAAAAAGGCAAAATGGCACGATATTCTGATCCGGAACTGCGGTCGAAAGACCTCCGCCCTTTGTTAAAATTGCTCCCGTTTTTGGGCCAATATCGCAAGCAAGCGGCGATTGCTTTAGTTGCACTTATCGTTGCGTCAACGGCGACATTGGTCGTTCCAATTGCTGTGCGGCAGGTTCTTGATCAAGGCTTCAACGCTGCCAATATTGAACTCATCAACCGTTATTTTTTAGTGATGTTTGGGGTTGTTCTATTGCTTGCAACAGGATCAGCCGTTCGGCTTTATTTCGTAACATGGATTGGTGAGCGCGTGGTGGCTGATGTGCGCGATGCTTTGTTTAGCCACCTTATGACTCTCACCCCGCATTTTTATGAAACTCAAAAAACCGGTGATGTTGTTTCGCGCCTTACGGCTGATACGACGCAAATTAAATCTGCATTTTCATCGACAGCATCGATTGCACTGCGCAACGCCGTCATGTTGATTGGTGCAGTGGCGATGATGATTTATACGAGTCCGCGCATGTCAGGTCTTGCTGCACTGGCAATTCCCGCCATCGTGCTTCCACTGATTTTTTATGGCCGCAAGGTGCGAGCATTGTCGAGGCGGGCGCAAGACGCATTGGCCTCATCGGCTGCATATGCCCAAGAGCGATTACAGGGCATCGTGGCCATTCAGGCCAACACTCAAGAGCCGGCCACTAATCAGGCCTTTGCAAAGGCCACTCTTATCGCTTTTGAAGCGGCACAATCGCGAACTTGGGCAAGATCAATTTTAACATTTGCAATTATTGGCGTTGGCACGGGTGCTATTGTTGGACTGCTGTGGTTTGGTTCGCATGAAGTTCTCGGTGGGCACATATCAGGGGGCACGCTTGGTCAATTTGTTTTGTATGCTTTGTTTGCATCAAGCTCTTTGGGTCAGCTTTCTGAAGTGTGGGGTGATTTGCAATCAGCTGCTGGTGCGGCAGAGCGCATCTCGGAATTATTAAGCGAGACGCCTGCCATAACATCGCCACTGCTGCCAGCGGTTCTGGCTTTGCCTGTACGAGGCGAAGTTGAGTTTGAGCATGTCGATTTTTCTTATCCTTCACGTCCCAAAACCAAAGTGCTGAGTGATATTTCATTTACTGCCAAACCAGGCGAAGTTATCGCAATTGTTGGGCCGTCGGGCGCAGGTAAAACCACGCTCTACTCATTGATCCAACGCTTCCAAGACGCGAAAACAGGATCAGTTAAACTCGATGCTCTAAACATTGATACGCTTGACCTTGAAGTGTTACGCAATAACATTGCGACGGTGCCACAAGACCCGACTATTTTTTCTGGATCCATTGCTGATAACATTCGCTTAGGCCGCCCCGAAGCAACAGATGAAGAAGTGAAAGCTGCTGCCAAAGCCGCGCGCGTTTCTGAATTTGCTGAAAAGCTACCTGACCAATATAATTCAATGCTCGGTGAACGCGGCATTACACTCTCAGGAGGGCAGCGTCAGCGATTGGCCATTGCCCGTGCTATTTTGCGCAATGCGCCTGTGCTCTTGTTAGATGAAGCGACGAGTGCACTCGATGCTGAAAGCGAGGCATTGATTCAGGAGGCGCTGGAAGGTCTTACTAAGGGGCGCACCACTTTGGTGATCGCGCACCGTCTTGCGACCGTGCGCAATGCTGATCGCATTATCGTTTTAGAAAATGGCAAGATCGTCGGTCAGGGCACGCACGCACAGCTCATGAAGAAAAGTCCGCTTTATGCCAAGCTGGCGAAACTGCAGTTCAGCGTTCCGTTAGTTTAAGTTCGATACGTCGGTTTTCGGATTTGGCTTCTTCAGAGTTGCCGGGTGCCAAAGGTTGGAACTCACCGAAGCCAGCGGCGACGAGATGGTTTGGTGATACACCTTGCGAAATGAGGAACTTCACTACGGCGATAGCGCGGGCTGATGAAAGTTCCCAGTTGGAAGCAAATTTTGCCGCTATCAAAATCGGATCATTGTCAGTATGGCCGTCAACGCGGAGAACCCACGGCAGGTCTGCTGGAATTTCTGTTTCAAGTTGTTTCAAAGCATCGGCAAGTTTGGCCATCTCTGCTTGACCGGCCACGTTTAACTCCGCACCACCTTTGGGGAACAAAACTTCGGCTTGAAACACAAACCGATCACCTACTACCAAAATATCAGATCGCTGTGACAAGATTTGCCGCAAGCGGCCAAAGAACTCTGATCGGTATTTAGAAAGCTCTTGAACTTTTTGTGCGAGTGCGGTGTTAAGGCGACGACCGAGATCAGCAATTTGAGTTTCTGATGTACGATTGCGCGCTTCTGAATCATCAAGTAGTGCCGAAATTTGTGAAAGCTGTCGGCGCATTGCGGCAATCTGTTGGTTTAGCAATTCCACCTTTGCTAATGCGTCCGAAGAAATTTTCTTTTCTGAATCAAGAGTAGTCTGCAATCCACTAATCGTGGTTCCCGCATCACTGCCTTTTGCGTTTTCTGTGGCGAGTCCTGCGAGTAAATCAGCAGTCTTTGATTTTTGGGCATTCAAATCATCAGTGAGTGACAACAATTGAGCATCAGATTCCGCCTTCGCTGATTTTTCGAGTGCTAGTAGTTGTGTGAGTTCGGCGATCTGTGAGCGCAATTGGCCAAGTGCTGAATCTTGCCCTGATATTTGTCGCGCCAACAAGAACTGCGCGATCATGAAAACTGAAAGCAGAAACGTGATGACCAACAGCAATTGCGCCATGGCATCGACAAAGCCCGGCCAATAGGGGGCTTCTTCAGCGCGGCGGCGGCGGGACAGCGCCATGGATGACTAGCCCTTGCCTGTCGTGCGGATCAACAGGCGCTGAATTTCGCTTTGTTGAACCTGCTGGGTTTGAATCCATTGGCGCACCATTTTTTGTTCTTCGCGCATTTGTTGCACAAGATTGGCCACGGCATCTGCCAATTGTTCTGTTGCATTTTCATCACCGGCGGCAGTTGGAGCGCCTACACCACCGCGATGATCAAATTGACTTCCCAAGCGGTCAATTGATTTTTGCAAGCTCTGCAAATCGATGCGCAGGAATGCTGGCATCATTCCGCCGCCGTTGTCGCCTGCCTGAACGTCAGTTATGGTTGAAAGCCAGTCTTCCAGATTATGATAAAAACGGTTTTGGGCTTGAGACGCTTTCAAATCGAGAAAACCTAAGACAAGCGATCCTGCTAAACCAAACAAGGATGACGAAAACGAAAGGCCCATGCCTGCCAGCGGTTTTTGCAGGCCAGATTTCAATTCCTCAAACACAGCGGATGATTGGGTTGAGCCAACATCCAAATTGCGGATGGCATCACCGACCGAAGTTACCGTGGCCAGCAAGCCCCAGAACGTTCCGAGCAGACCGAGGAAAATCAGGAGGCCAATCAGATATTTT
Source organism: Aestuariivirga sp. (assembly GCA_043757105.1). GTDB lineage: Bacteria > Pseudomonadota > Alphaproteobacteria > Rhizobiales > Aestuariivirgaceae > Aestuariivirga. Next base: position 15,011 of record JAYVPZ010000451.1, read on the forward strand.
AAAACATCGCGCGATTCATCGAAGCGCGAGGCCAGTGAGTCAAGCAATGAACGCATGGTTTGAGGCGACAATACTGTGCGGCCTGAAGCATCACCCAAAATTGTGGACATGGGTGCGAGCAAAACAGGCGGCATTTGCTCACTGCCTTGGCCAACTTTGAAACCATTGAGCCAGCTGACTTCCGGAAACAGCC
>JAYVPZ010000452.1:0-3828 GCA_043757105.1 Aestuariivirga sp.
AACCAAAAGCCGACACCCCAAAATGGTTGAAGCCAAAAGCTGAAATGGTTGCAGAGATAGAAAGCTCTGAATCGCCGAAACCCAATAATGCAGAGCTGATGCCAGTGAGCGAAATCCGCAAACATCCAGCTCACCGTTCCGCCGCCTAACAATGTTATGACGCACAAACCTTGTCCTTAATTGCCATTCCCGCATTTGCGGGAATGGCATTAGAAGCTTGACTAGTAACAATCAGGACAATTGGCTCGTGGAAAATGCCAAATTCTCCTGCTAACAATCATGAATGACCTGCAAACTTTCAGTAAACGTCAACGCCATCGCCTATCTGCGTAATCGTCGCCATGTACCTTGGCCGTCGCTCGAAAATCTTGGCCGTATCGCGCTGGAGGCAGGTGCGGTGGGTCTGACAGTTCATCCACGCCCCGATGAGCGTCATATTCGTTACGCTGATGTGCCCGTTCTGCGCGACCTCATTCGAAACGAATTTGCAGGCCGAGAATATAATATCGAAGGCTATCCGGATGAACAGTTTCTTCAACTTTGCGAAAAGAATAAACCAGATCAAGTAACGCTCGTTCCTGATCTGCCAGGGCAGGGCACGTCTGACCATGGTTGGAATTTTGCCATGGCGGGAAATCTTCTGCCGCCCATCATCCAGCGCCTGAAGGCCCAAGGCATGCGTGTTGCTGTGTTTGTTGATCCAGATCCATCACAACCCGCTCTGGCCAAAGCCACAGGTGCTGACCGCATCGAAATTTTCACAGGCCCATACGGCGGCGCGCTGGACGAGGCCACGATGAAAATCGAATTGGCTAAAATCGTCGCCACAGGACAAGCCGCTGCCAAAGTTGGCATTGACCTGAATGCTGGCCACGATCTAACCCGCGAGAACTTGCCACGTCTTGTTGAAGCTTTGCCCAACCTCAAAGAGGTCTCCATCGGCCATGCCATCACCGCCGATGCGATGATCATGGGAATGAAAAAGGCCGTGCACCTGTTTCGCGAGGCGATTGGGAACGAAATATAATTTGGGTTTTCGGTTCATTTTGTTTTTTATCCACGCCACGCAAATAACTGTGCAGCCCGGGCAAGTGCTGCGGCGGCTGGGGTGAATTGTCGGCCTGGCATGCTGACAAGGGCGATGCTGCGACTGACCGAGGGTTCAATCAGCGGTCGTTGCAACAAGCCAGGAAGTGTGACCGAATATTCTGGCATGAAGGCAAAGCCGATCCGTGCGAGCACCATCGCTTGAACCCAATCTTCGCGTTCCGACCGAAATCGCGCGTAGAGTAAAACCTGATGATCAGCGCAAACTTTCATCACCATTTCGCGCAACTCGCAGGACAGACGATCAACATATGATTCCCCTGCCAGATCGGTGAGCCGAATGGCATCGAATTGTGCCAGCCTGTGATCAGAAGAGAAGATTACAACATAACGTTCAGTGTAGAGTTCATGGATGTTTAACACTTCGCTGTTGCAGTCCAATGGGTTTATGATTGCGAGGTCGAGCGTGCCTTCAGCTAGGCGGTCTTTCAGCTCAATGACGCTGCCCTCGCTGACAGCCAATTCAACACCGTCGAAATCACGTTGGAACTGTCCGAGAAGTCTGGCCAAACGAATATGGCCGATCGTCGACATGACGCCGAGCCGGAGGGGGACTTGATTGAGCAAGCGAAAATTTGACGCCAGCGTGCGCGTCAAGTCAGCCTCGTTGCTGATCATCTTCAGATGCGGCAACATCGAAATTCCGAAACTTGTCAAAGAAATCTGCTTGCCTTCGCGATGAAACAAAGGCGCCCCAAAGTCGTCTTCCAAGGTCTTTACGGCTTTCGTCAAAGCGGGCTGGGACACATTGCATTCAATGGCGGCACGCGTAAAATTCAATAATTTCGCAGCAGACAAAACATATTTTATTTGGTGCATTTCCATAATAGCAGCTCCCACAATGTCGGACGACTATAGGTAAACTATAGCAAGTATAAATAACTTTGGGTTATGGATCGATAGAAAATCGCTCGTTCACAAGTGCCAATTATTGCTGCAAAATATTACTGCTGAAATCAACAGGAGTACCGAAAATGACAGTCTTTGCAGTTGAGCGCGATCTGAAGGGCATCACCATGGATCAACTTGCAGGTGCGCAAAAAGCGGCCATAAGTAAGGCCGACGAAATGACGACGAACGGAACCAAAATAGACTATATTCGCTCAACTTTTATTCCGGGCGAAGACCGTTGCACCTGCCTTTTCGACGCTGGCAAGGCAAGTGACGTCAAACGATTGAACGACGAAGCCAATATTCCTTATAACCGAATTGTTCAGGCTCTTGATTTGACACCTTAGTTCAAAATCTTGAAGCGATAAATTGGCGATCATTAGAACGCCAATTCCTCGCCCTCGTGCGTGAAACTCATATAGGCAACAATCACCGCAATCGCGCCTAAGAAGATTACACTGGTGATAATCGTGCCGAGCGCCAATCCGCCATATTCTTTTGGCTGCGATAGGAAATCGCCAAAGGATGCGCCTAGTGGTCTGGTCAAAATGTAAACCAGCCAGAACCCCAAAATCGCATCCAATCCCAAGAGAAAATAACCGAGCGACAATGACGCGATAACCATGCCGAACAAAACACCCGTGGCCATATAACCAAGGCCAAAATGCTCAGCCACCAAATCGCCCGCCGCTGTACCCAGTGCGAAAGTGAATAAAATGGCCAACCAGTAAAATGCCTCCCGGCTATTGGTAAATATCGAATGGATCGATAGTGTTTTCTCGCAAGTATACCAAGCTGCAAAAGTCGCCGACAATGCCACAGTGAAAATGATCGTGGTCACCCACATCGGCACGCCAAAATTATCTACCAGATTATCAGTCACCAATGTGCCCACGATGCTGATCAAAACAACCGCCAACCAATAGGCCCAAGGAACATATCGTTTTTGTGCAAATTGAAACCACAGTGCCACCAACAAAATGCCACCCATCAGCAGCGACGTTTTGGTTAAGCCCAATCCAAGATTGACACCCAGATAATCCGCCGCCGTTTCTCCCATGGTCACAGCCATCAGCTTGATCAACCAAAAATCAAAAGTCACCTTTGGAACACGGTTAAACTGGGGCAGGGTGGCGGCGTTTGACATCATGTTTTCCTTCAAAATACTTAAGGCGCTTTGGATGGATCATTCAGAGCGTCCATCAACGCGGCCAGTGTGGCCTTCACTTTCGCAGCATCTGGCTTGGCATCCCGCAGGTCACTCATCGCTGCATCGGCAGCATCGTCCACATGCCCCCAATCATCTTTGTTCAAGCCGCGCATGGTTTTACTAGCCACATCCCAAGCAGTTTCAAAATCACGAATGCGCTTTTCCGCACCAACTAAATCGCCCTTATCTTCAATGGATTGCACATCAGCAATGATCGCTTTCAACTTGGCCATATCCCCAAGGCTGGTTGTGCCCGCCGCAACTGCTGACTTGGAAGAAAATTTCATCTCAAACCCTGTGAAGGCAGCAACGGGAATGGCAATTAATACGAGTGCTAAAAGAAACTGTTTCATGTGATGATCCCGTTGATAGTTGATGTTGTACTGGTGTCCGAGTAACAGCCTTGAAAACGCACTTCAAATTATAAGAAAATAATGTTCGTTCTGATGGTTTAAAATTGAAGCAGAAAGTCTTCAAAACCTAACCCTTGCCTTAATTGCCGCAGCCCGCTAATTCACGGCCAATCATTTAAATGGGAACCACTCACATGCGCGTATATTATGACCGGGATGCCGATGTTAATCTGATCAAGAACAAGAAAGTTGTCATCGTTGGTTATG
>JAYVPZ010000453.1:0-3811 GCA_043757105.1 Aestuariivirga sp.
GTTGCGGGTTCGCGCAAGTTGCGCAACCTTGGTGTTTCGGAAGAGTTCATCAAATCAATTCGGGGGAGCGGAGATATTCCGCTTTCTCTTGATTGGCCCTCACCGTCAGATGGTGTGTTGATGAGCAAGAACGTCGTCGTTGGTGCCCGCGTTATGCCGGGTGATGAACTTTACCGATTGGCAGATGTCACCTCCGTTTGGGTCATTACCGATGTGGCTGAGCTTGATATTGGCCGCATCAAGATTGGTGACCCCGCAACCATCACCATGCGAGCCTTTCCGGGAGAAAGCTTCAAAGGCAAAGTTGCTTTTATATTGCCGGAGTTGAAACCAGAGACACGAACCGCGCAAGTGCGCATTGAACTTCCCAACCCCGACCACAAGTTTCTGCACCGCATGTATGCCGATGTGGGGATTGATACGGGCGAAGAAGCAAGCGTGCTGGCGATCCCTGCTTCAGCCGTCATTGACAGCGGCAAGCGGCAAGTGGCGATTGTTGAAGTTGCGGAAGGCCGTTTTCGACCCACGGAAGTTCAGCTTGGCCGCAAAGGCGATGGTTATGTTGAGGTGATGAGTGGCCTCAAAGTGGGTGATAAAATTGTGACCCGCGCCAACTTCCTGATTGATGCTGAGAGCAATTTGCAAACTGCTTTGACGGGTCTTGCAGCCGCCGATGGTGCCAAACCATGATCGGTAAAATCATTGAATGGTCAACGCGTAATATGATGCTGGTTTTTATCGGCACGGCGTTTCTGGCATTGGCTGGGCTCTATTCCGTCAAAAACACGCCGCTCGATGCCATCCCTGATCTTTCAGACACCCAAGTCATTGTTTATACGGAATTCGCAGGCCAAGCCCCCCAAGTCGTTGAGGATCAGGTGACTTATCCGCTCACCACATCATTGCTTAGCGTTCCAAAATCTAAAGTGGTGCGTGGCTTCTCGTTCTTTGGCGTGTCGTTCATCTATATCATTTTCGAAGACGGCACCGATCCCTATTGGGCACGCTCGCGTGTGCTGGAATATTTGAATGCGGCCACGCGCCGCTTGCCGCAAGGTGTGACGCCATCACTTGGGCCAGACGCCACGGGTGTTGGCTGGGTCTATGAATATGCGCTGACAGGCAAGGGCCTTGATCTCGCTCAACTTCGCAGCACTCAAGATTGGCAGTTGCGCTATTCGCTGGCAAAAGCCGAAGGTGTGGCAGAGGTGGCCAGTGTTGGCGGCTTCGTCAAGCAATACAGCGTGATTGTTGATCCGCGCCTGTTGCAAAGTTTTGGCCTGTCATTGGACACGGTGCGCAATGCTATTCGCGCTAGCAATATGGATACAGGTGGACGCACTGTTGAGATCTCAGAAACTGAATATGCGGTGCGCGGGCGTGGGTTGTTCCGCAATACGAAGGATATTGAAACCATTGTGCTTAAAGCTGATGGCGGAACACCCGTGTTGCTGCGTGATGTGGCGCGGGTGGAATTTGCGCCAGACGAGCGGCGCGGCATTACAGAGCTTAATGGCGAAGGTGAAGTGGTGGGTGGCATTGCCATTCAGCGCTATGGCGAAAACGCTCTGTCTGTAATCGACAATGTGAAGGCGAGACTGGAAGATGTGAAAGCTAGCCTGCCCGCAGGCACAGAAATCAAGACTGTTTATGATCGTTCTGATCTGATCAAGCGCGCCATCGAAACCTTGAAGGGGACATTGACGGAGGAAAGCCTGATTGTTGCAGCCGTCTGTGTGATTTTTCTTTTGCACATCAGAAGTGCGCTGGTTGCCATCGTGATGCTTCCCATTGGCCTGCTGATTGCGTTTATCTTCATTCATCTGTTGGGGCTGTCATCCAACATTATGAGTCTTGGCGGCATCGCCATTGCGATTGGGGCCATGGTGGATGCAGCCATTGTGATGATCGAAAATGCCCACAAGCAGATGGAGCGGGCACCACCTGATAAACCGCGCATTGAGATCATTGTGGAGGCCGCAAAGGAGGTGGGGCCAGCGCTGTTCTTTGGCCTCTTGATTATCACAGTGTCGTTCCTGCCCATCTTCACGCTGGAAGCGCAAGAAGGGCGGTTGTTCAAACCGTTAGCCTATACCAAAACATTCTCGATGGCCGCAGCAGCGTTTCTGTCAATCACGCTTGTGCCAGCCCTGATGTATCTGTTCATTCGCGGGCGGATCATTGCCGAGCACAAAAACCCTATCAACCGGCTTTTGATCTGGCTTTACCGGCCAATCATCAAGGGTGTTCTTAAAGCCAAAACCTTTACCATTTTGGTGGCTTTGGTTGTGCTGGGTGCAAGCTATTGGCCCGCTTCCAAACTCGGTTCAGAGTTCATGCCAACCCTCAATGAGGGAACGCTGTTCTATATGCCAACAACCTTGCCCGGCCTGTCCGTCACTAAGGCGGCAGAGCTGTTGCAAACTCAGAACAAGATTATCAAATCTTTTCCCGAAGTGGAATCGGTGTTTGGTAAATCAGGCCGTGCTGCCACGGCCACGGACCCGGCCCCAACCGAAATGATTGAGACCATCATCAATCTCAAACCCAGTAATGGATGGCGCAAGGGTGTGAGCGTTGACAGCTTGATCACTGACATGGACAAAGCCTTGCAGTTTCCCGGCGTATCCAATGCCTGGACCATGCCGATCAAGGCCCGCATTGACATGCTTTCCACGGGCATTCGTACCCCCGTTGGCATTAAAGTGTTTGGGCCTGACTTGAAAGAAATTGAGCGGCTGGGCCGCGAGATTGAAAAGGCCTTGCGGCAATTGCCGGATACATCGAGTGCATTCTCTGAACGGGTGATTGGCGGTTACTATCTGGAAATCACTCCAGACCGCGAACGCCTCGCGCGCTATGGCTTGATGGTTCAAGATGTGCAGGATACCATTGCCATGGCTTTGGGGGCAGAACCCATCACCACGGCAGTGGAGGGCCGCGAACGTTACGCTGTCAATCTGCGTCTGCCACGTGATCTGCGCAGTGACCCCGAAACCATTGCCCGCAATGTGCGGGTGAGCGGTGCAACAGGTGTGTCGGTACCCTTGGGTGAAGTGGCTGACATCAAACTCACCACGGGGCCTTCAACGCTGCGCACAGAGAATGCCCAACTTGCGGCCTATGTGTTTGTTGATACACGCGACAGCGACATTGGCGGCTATGTGGCCAAGGCGCAAAAAGCCGTGGCTGATAATGTGAAGTTCCCACAAGGTCACTACGTCACATGGAGCGGACAGTTTGAATATCTCGAACGCGCCAAGGCCAAGCTAAAACTGGTAGTGCCATTCACGTTGCTCATCATCTTCATGCTGCTCTATCTGAACTTTGGTAAGTTGACAGAAACGATGATTGTCATGCTCTCTCTGCCATTCTCGCTGGTGGGCGGGTTGTGGCTGATGTGGTGGATGGGGTTCAACCTGTCTGTGGCTGTTGCCGTAGGCTTCATAGCCCTTGCGGGTGTTGCGGCAGAAACCGGCGTTGTGATGTTGATCTATTTGCAAAACGCATTGGATGAATGGAAGCATCGCGCCGCCTCAGAGGGCCGTGCCTTTACCAACGCCGATCTCTATGGTGCCATCATGGAAGGGGCCGTAGACCGAGTGCGCCCCAAGATGATGACGGTGGCCGCTATCATGGCAGGCTTGCTGCCAATCCTTTGGAGCACAGGCACCGGCTCTGAAGTGATGCAGCGCATCGCTGTGCCGATGATTGGCGGTATGGTATCCTCAACCATTCTGACACTTGTCGTTATCCCCGCAATCTTTGCCCTCACTGAGGGTGCAAGAATGCGGTTTAAGAATAAACCAGA
>JAYVPZ010000454.1:0-3802 GCA_043757105.1 Aestuariivirga sp.
CAAAATTATAGTTGATCTTCATGTCTGGCTGCATTGAAGGAGCCTTGGGCATGAACCATGCTGCAATATATGCGATCACAGCCAGACCAATCATGACAACAGAAACGAGGCCGCGTCCGGTTCCACTTAAGATAAACAAGCTTCCAAAAATTGTGCCAAGCAACACTGAAATGGATGTGCCCATTTCAATCAAACCATTGCCACCCAACAATTCTTCTTTCTTCAAATATTGCGGCAGGATTGAATATTTAATCGGGCCGAAGAAGGTGGACTGCATACCCCCTAGGAACATGCACAATAATTGCAGTGCCACATTGTTTTGAAAAAGCGAATAACTGGCGATGGTAATCAAACCAATCTCTGCCAGCTTGACACGCCGCGCGATGACGGCCTTGTCGTATTTGTCAGCAAGTTGCCCTGCAAAAGCCGAGAACAAGAAAAACGGGATGATGAGTAATGCTGCAGAAAGGCTGTTGGTGCTTTCGGGATCTGGCAATTGCTCGCGCGTCATGCCGTAAATAAAAATCATGGCGAGTGATGAACGGAAGGCGTTGTCATTAAATGCGCCAATGGCTTGGGCGATAAAGAGTGGTAAAAAACGTCTGGTTTTCAGAAGTGCAAATTGGCTGTGGCCACTCATATTTAATTATTCCCCAGACATAATTGTTTGAATTATTTTTAAAGTCATCATGTGATTGGAGCTTAACAGCTTTGCGCCTGCTTTGGATAGCTGGTCGAGGCGGTTCTGACTTTCGCTGAAACCAATGAAGTGAACGCCGTGTTCTTTGCCAGCGATCACATCATTCACATTGTCACCGATGTAGATAACACGCGATTTTGGGATATTGAAATTGGCCAATGCCCGACCCAATATTTCGTGTTTATGTCCACCACCATCGGCTCCAAAAGCATGAGCCGAAACATGATGCCAAAGCTTGGCGTTTTCGAGGCGCAGTCTGGCGGCTTCTCTAAAATTGGCGGTAGCAATGCCGAGGGTTGCGAATTTTGAACAGTTGGTAAGGAGTTCAGTTGCGCCCGCGATGGTTTGTGATGAAATCGCATTTTCTTGCAGTCGATTGCGCAACAGGCCTAGATATTCCTGTTTGATGTTGAGTTTTTCAGTTTCAGCTAAACCCTGTCGCTCTGCAATTTCAGACACGATGTCCTCATCATTGCGAATACGGTAAGAGTTCCAGTCGCGCGACAATTTTCTGGTATCGCAGCGCGTGGCGAAGGGAATAAAAAATAACTCTTCTTCCGGAGCTGTCAGTTCAAGCAGCACACCGTCAACATCAAAAATAATGGCCCAGTCAGCCATTCACCATCCGCGGTGTCATTTCGATCAGGGTTGGGCCATCGGCGTTCAAGGCGGCTTTGATTGCAACGCCTAGAGCCTTCAAATTTTCTGGCTTTTCCGCGCGTGCGCCATAGGCTTTAGCCACCATTTGAAAATCGGGATTCATCAAAGTCACCGCATTGGGTTGTATGCCGGCCTCCACCATGTTGTCGCGGATTTGACCTAGCGCATCATTGTTCCACAGCAAGATTGGCAATGGCAATTTGTGTTCAACGGCCGTGCCCAGTTCATTGAGCGTATATTGCAAACCATAATCACCAGCGAGTGCGGCCACTGGCTTCTCGCCAACACCAAATTTGGCACCGATGGCCACAGGAAGTGCAAAACCCAGCGTGCCAAAACCCGATGGGTGCAGCCAAGTGCGCGGATTATACATCGGGAAAACCTCATTGGCAGCATAAGCAATTTGCGTCATGTCAGAAGCAATGACAGTTTCAAGGGGAAGTGCATCTCGAATGACGCTGAGTATTTTGCTCAGCGTTATACGCAGCGCACTGTCTTGGATTGTTGGTGCTGAGGGTGCTTTTGCGGCGCGCGGATTTACGCCTGCTGCAATTTTTGCAAGTGTAGTTGCTGCATCACCTAGAATTGCAATTTCCGCTGTGTGTGGCCGCGCAAGGGAAGCAGGATCAATGTCGATGCGGATTAGATTTTTGGTCATTGCGAAATCCAGATTCCAGAAATCTGTTTCTGATAATTCCGAACCTACGACCAGAACACAGTCCGACGCCAACAAAGATTTCTGCGTGTCTGGCTGAGCAAGGCGTGAACCCCAAACGAGCGGATGATCAGTCGGCACAATGCCTTTGCCTGCGACGGTTGTGAGGATCGGCGCTTGGCACGTTTCCGCAATTTGCAAAGCCGAAGCGCCAGCACCTTGCGACCCGCCACCTAAAATGATGCATGGATTTTTTGCGGCGTTGAGCTTTGCAATAGCAGCGCTCACCTGTGCATCATTGGCCTCTGGGCGCGACGGCAAACCAGCGGCGTTCCATCCGCCGCCTGCCGGCTGCGATAAAACATCGAGTGGAATTTCTACATAGGCGGGGCGCGGCCTTGCTGATGCAAAGCGTGCAAAGCTTGCGGCAAATGCATTTTGCACATCCTGTGCGGTATAGGCGCGTGATGCATGTTGCGTTGTCGCTTGGGCCGCACCAAGTTGACTGATCATTTCATGCAAGCGCCCACGGCCTTGTGCCGCATACGCCACATCCAGTGCCGTTGAGATCACTAACATGTTGGACGAGTCGCTCCACGCTTGGCCCATGGGGGTAAGAATATTAGTCACGCCCGGGCCAGAAATTGTAAAGCACACACCGGGCTTTCCTGTCGCGCGGGCATAGCCATCGGCCATAAAGCCTGCACCTTGCTCGTGGCGCGGCAGGATGTGGCGGATTTTTGAGCGCGGCAAGGCGCGGTACATTTCGATGTTATGAACACCCGGAATGCCAAAAATCGTGTCCACACCATATTGTTCAAGCAGGCTAACCAAGGCTTCGCCGATAGAAAGTTCTGGACGCTTATTCATGTTTATCTCAACCTGTTTGGACGTATATCGTTTATGTCGAGGCCCGCGGCCAACACATCTTCAGGCAAGGGCTGACCCATAATCATGGCCGCTGCGGCGCGCGACAATGCGGGCGAAGACTGAATGCCATAGCCGCCTTGGCCCACCAGCCAGAAAAAACTATCGACCTGATCATCAAATCCAACAACAGGCGCACCATCAGGTGAAAATGTGCGAAGCCCACCCCAGCTATGTTCCATGTGTTGCACATCAATTGTCGTTGCTTGCATCAATCGGTCAATACCAATGGCAATGGCCTCATCATCGGCATAGGCATCATGGGGTTCAACGGGTGTTGCATCAGCAGACGACACGAGCAGCTTTCCACTTTGCGGAACTGCATACCAACTCTCGGCGCAATCCACCATGAATGGCCATTTCATCACATCGTGCCCAGCGACAGATATAACACCGATAGACCTACGCTTAGGGATGAGCCCCACCGGTTTTACTCCTGCCAATATAGCCACTTGATCACCCCAAGCACCGGCCGCATTCACAATCAGTTTTGCAATGAATTCACCCTGTGGTGTTTCAATGTGCCAGACATCGCCTTGTTTAATGATTTTAGTTGCACCTGCTTGAAGTTTTAAAACACCGCCATGTTTTTTGAACAGGCGCAAATATCCTCGGTGCAAAAGATCAACATCAAGCGCGCCCGTGCCCGCCTCCAAAAAGCCACGCGTTGCATAGCCCTCTCTGAGCACGGGGATCATGGCCCGCAATTGTGCTTCAGACAGTTCCTCAATATCGACGGCTTTCGCTAAAAAATTCTGCGCTTGTTGTTCTTGGCCTTTGGCTTCCAAGACCAATGAGCCGCGTTTGGTAAATAATGGCGCGTCACTGAACCCATCAGGCGGCGCCATAAAAAAATCACG
>JAYVPZ010000455.1:0-3795 GCA_043757105.1 Aestuariivirga sp.
GCCGACTGGCCAACAAACCGTGGTGCTTTCCTCGGCGGTCAGATTGCTTGCAACATTTCGTGGCAGGACTCAGGCAACCAAGCAACGCGTCCTGATCAATCGAAGCTTGGCGATGATATCATGACGATTTATGAGCCACGCGTGAAAGGTGGTGTATATTGCCCACCGAACATTGCGGGTTCAACATCGGCAGTTGCCGCAACCTCGCCAGAACCAGAAGCTGCTTTCTTGCTGCTGGCATTCCTGACAACAGCGTCGATCATGGCCATGAACGAAGCCAACGCCAATGGTGTGGCACCTGGCTATCGCTCGGTCCTCAACAACGAGAACTTGCGCAAAGTTTCGCAGCCTGCCAAGATTTGGTCAGAATCGCTGGACTATGCTTGGTGCTCGCCACGCCTGCCATCAGCATTCACGATGGAGCAGGAAATCGGCTTCCTCCTCAACGACTGTATCGTTGGCAAGCTCAAGCCAAAGGACGCACTCGACCAAGCTACAGTAAAAGTAAAAGCCATCATGACCAAATCTGGCTTCTATGCTGGCAAGGACCCAGTGTCTTACGCTTCCATGGCCCCCGGCTTGAACCTTGGTGCAGGCAAAAAGGCTCCAATCTGATACAGCATAAACATGTGGCCGGGGGAAACTCCGGCCATTATTGCATTCATAAAAATACACTAAAGCCGTCATTTCCGTGCAGGCGGGAATTCAACTTTACGATAGTCCGCATGGTGAAAGTTAGCTTCCCGCCTGCGCGGGAATGACGGATATAGTTTTGCGACTAAATCGCAATTTCAAGAGATTTACACCAATGACTGCCACCTCAATCCAAACTCCCATCCGCCGACGCAGCGCCCGCTCACGTAAGCTGTTTCCGTATTTGCTCGTTATGCCAGCTGTTATCTATCTGCTGATGATTACGCTTTATCCTGGCATATACGCGCTCATCCGCTCTTTTTATTCGGGCAAGTTCAAACTCGAATGGGCGGGATTTGAGAATTATGCTCAACTTTTTTCCGATGGCCAATTTGTAAACTCCATTTGGAATACACTGCTGCTGGGATCAATAACACTTGGGGTGGAATTTGTTATTGCGTTAACACTGGCCGCACTGGTTTACCGCGATCCATGGGTTAAAGGTTTCCGCATCATTTTTCTGCTGCCCATGTTGCTGATGCCGTCGGCGGTTGCTTTCATTTGGAAGCTTATGTTCAACGATGGCCGCATTATTAGCGATCTTCTGAAACGCATTGGTTTGATTGATTATAATATTGATTGGATGTTCTCGCCGTTCTTGGCTCGATTTGTCGTCATCTTCGCAGATGTGTGGCAATGGACGCCGTTTCTTTTCATCATTTTCGTTGCAGGGCTACAAGGTCAAGACAAGGAAGTTGAAGAAGCCGCTCGCCTTGACGGCGCTTCCTGGACGACGTTGTTCTTCAATATCACTCTACCAATGATGCAACCGATTATTGCCGTAGCGTTAATTTTGCGCGGCATCGATATTGTGAACATGTTCACGCCAGTAGCGGTCATCACACAAGGATCGCCGGGGGGTGCGACTGAGACTTTGGGTTATTACATCCAGCGCGTGGGTTGGGACGGGCCAAACTTTGGCTATGCGTCGGCGGCTTCGGTGTTAGTGCTTATCTTTACAATTATCGTGTCGCAAGTTTTGGTGCGCCGCTACTTCCGGTCAGGAACTGAATCATGAAATCTAAGCGGTCAATTTTAGGCACCACCATTTTGGTGATGTGGGCCATTATCAGTGTTTGGCCAATTTGGTATTTCGCTACGATAGCGCTGCGCCCGCGCGTTGAGATCATAGCGCCAGATCCCATCTATTGGCCCACTTTCACCATCGAAACTTGGGCGAAGATCTGGGATGAGTGGCCCATGATGAATTATTTCTTCAACTCAATAACCACAGTGGCGGGCAGCGTTATCATCTGTCTTCTTCTTGGCATTCCAGCCGCCTACAGTCTTGCTCGATATCGCTACAAGGGCCGCGAAGACATCGGCAATTACATCCTCTCCACAAAGATGATGGCGCCCGCCGTTGTTGCCATTCCGCTCTTTGTGCTGTTCGCCAAGTTCGACATGCTTGACACTATTTGGGCTTTGATGCTGATTTATTCTGCGACCAACCTGTCGATCGTGGTGTGGATCATTCGGTCTTACATGATCGATATTCCGCATGAAGTTGAAGATGCCGCCAGAACCGACGGTGCTTCAGACTTGCGCATTCTTTGGGAAATCATCATTCCCATGTGCTTGCCCGGCATTATCACAGCTGCGGTCATCGCATCAGTTTTTGCAATGAACGAATATTTCCTAACTCTGATCATAGGACGCAGAGAGGCCTACACAATGTCCATTGCGCTTGCCAATTTTAAGGGTGGCTCTGATGGGATCATTTACAACGCTATAGCACTCATCGCCTTCATGGCATTTGTGCCTATTCTGCTGCTGGTGATATCGATCCAGAATCACTTGTCACGCGGCCTGACAATGGGAGCGGTGAAGGGTTAGCCTTTCAGCACAAGAATAGCCTAATCTATCGAAATTCAAGAAAAGGAAATCTATCCAAATGGCATCGATCAGTTTGCAAAAAGTCTCCAAGGCTTGGGGCGCCGTCGTGGGCGTGGATGCCATTGATCTTGAAATCAGGGACAAGGAATTTATGGTATTCCTCGGGCCATCGGGCTGCGGAAAAACCACAACAATGCGTATGATCGCTGGGCTCGAATTGCCGACAGGCGGCGAAATTGATATCGCCGGCCAGCGCATGACCGATGTGGATGCGCGTGACCGAGATGTGGCCATGGTGTTTCAAAGCTACGCACTTTATCCCAACATGTCGATTTACGAGAACATCCGCTTTCCGCTTCGCATGCGCGGAGTACCAAAAGACCAGCAGGATGCATTAGTGCGCAAAGCTGCCGAAATGGTGGAACTGGGCGATTTGTTGGATCGTAAGCCAAAGGCTCTATCGGGCGGGCAACGCCAACGCGCCGCCTTGGCCCGCGCCATTGTGCGCCAGCCACAAGTGTTTTTGATGGATGAGCCGTTGTCGAATCTCGATGCCAAACTGCGCTTGTCGATGCGTGCACAACTCAAACACATCCAAAAACGTTTGCAGACGACGACTGTCTATGTGACTCATGATCAGATCGAGGCCATGACATTGGCAGACCGAATTGCCATCATGAACAAGGGCAAGATCCAACAGCTCGGAACACCGGATGAGATTTACAATAATCCGGCCAATATGTTTGTGGCTGGCTTTATTGGTTCACAACCAATGAACTTGATTAAAGGTTCTATTTCCAAAGGTGTATTTAATGGGCCAGGCGTGAAAGTGTCTGGCTTGAATTATGCCGATAGTGCAAAAGCTGTTTTGGGCATTCGCCCTGAAGATGTTTCAATCGTTACGAAAGCCAAGGGTCACCTCACTGCTCCGCTCTACTCGTTGGAACCCACTGGCGATCAAACTTTGGTGGCCTTGATGAATGGCGACCAATTGATTGTGGCGCGTGCCGCGCGTGACTACCGCGCACCGCTTGATACGGTGTTGTCTTTGCAATTTGATTTGTCTTGTGTGTTTATTTTTGATGGTGAGAGCGGAGCACGGGTCGCGCAGAAGAAAAAGTAATCAATGAACAGCAAGCAACCAGTGTTTCAACCCATTGAAGAGTTTCCAGTCAACAACAGGCTTAAATTGCGAGCTGTTTTGACTGACATAGACGACACCTTGACTGAATCAGGCCGACTTCCTGCAATAGCCTATCAAGCACT
>JAYVPZ010000456.1:0-3784 GCA_043757105.1 Aestuariivirga sp.
CAGGGGAATCGCATATGACGAATAGGTATTGCGGATCATGGATTTGAGGACTCAATAGATATGCAGTTTGGAGGAGAACTGCAATGTCTGAGTTATCTGACTATTTTAATGAGCTTGAAGATCCACGTGCTGGTAATGCGCATTATCGGTTGGGCGATCTTTTGGTGTTGATGGTTGCGGCGAGCCTTTGTGGGGCAGAGACAGCGAGTGATTTTGCTCTGTTTGCCGAGACCCGCATGGCCGTGCTGAACCGTTTGGTGCCTTATACGAGGGCCCCGAGCCATGATACATTTTCGAGACTTCTGCGGCTTCTTGAGCCTAAATCTTTTGGTGGCGTTTTTGCTCTTTTTGCTGAAGGCTTTGCCAAAGCCTTGGGTGAAAGCGGGATTGTTCCAAACGCGGTCAAAGATGGCATTGTTGCCATTGATGGCAAAGCTCTGCGCAGGGCCTATGAACGGGGCTTAGCGCATTATCCGCCGCTGATGGTCTCGGCTTTTGCAACTGAGGCCAAGCTCTGCCTTGCAGCTTCATCTGCAGATGAAGATAACGAAGTTGAAGCGGCGTTGCGGGTTGTTGAAATGCTTGATTTAACAGGCCAAATTATAACCGGAGATGCGCTGCACTGCCATCACCGCATGGGTCAGGCGGTGACGCTCAAGAAAGGCGACTATGTGCTGGCCCTCAAAGCCAATCGTTATGACTGGTGGAAAGAAGCGCAGCGACAGTTCAACAGTAACGCGGACAAAACCTCAACAAAGACTTACGCAAAAGAGCATGGTCGATTTGAGTGGCGTAAAGCTGAGGTCATCTCTGCCGAAAAGCCACTCATGCAAGGTCATGCAGCCTTCATCCGTATCACCTCAGCCAGAAACAGTGACGAACCCTTCACAAGATACTTCATGGCCTCCAAGCTCTTCACCGCAAAGCAAGCCACCGCCATCACCCGCAGCCACTGGCAAATTGAAAATAACCTACACTGGATGCTCGATGTTCATCTGGGCGAAGATGATAACCGGGCTCGCAAAGATAATGCTCCACCAAACATCGCAATCCTCAAACGCCTCGCCAGAAACATCCTCCAAATCGCAGATAAACCAAAAATCCCCATCAGCCACCGCATCAAGAAATGTTCCTGGGATAACGCCTACCTCATCAACGCATTAGCTCATATGCGATAGCCCTGCTGCAACAGGGGTGGAATGATCACTGTTCATGCAACCAGGCCTTGGCTTTTTCGGCCAACACATCAACAGCCTCGGCAATATCTAATTTCAAAGCCAGTTCATCTGCCGCAGGTTCTTCAAGCGTTTGTAACTGACTGGTTAAAAGCGAGGGCGGCATGAAATGCCCTTGCCTTGCATTAATTCGCTCTTGAAGTAATTCGCGCGACCCATGCAGATAGATAAAATAAACTTTGCGATGTGCCGCTTTGGCAATTGCCTCTCGGTAGACCCGCTTTAAAGCCGAACACGAGCCAACCGCTCCTTCACGCCCCGCAAGCGAAGCTCCCACAGCCGCCAACCACGGCCAGCGATCAGCGTCAGTCAAAGGATTTCCTGCCGACATTTTGGCTACATTGGTTGCTGAGTGCAAAATGTCACCTTCAATAAAATGCGCCGATAATTTTTCTGCCAGCAATTCGCCAACAGAAGTCTTGCCACATGAGGCAACCCCCATGACAACGCAAGCGCCTTTAAAGAACCGAGGTGATTCCGCCATCGACATAGAGAATGTGTCCATTGATAAAAGATGATGCTGCTGATGCTAAAAATATGGCTGCGCCGTTCAACTCATCCACATTGCCCCAACGCCCCGCAGGTGTGCGTTTCTCAAGCCAGTTTGAGAATTCAGGATTATCTACTAGCGTTTGGTTCAGTGGGGTTTTAAAATATCCGGGCCCAATGGCATTGACTTGAATGCCGTGCTTGGCCCAATCCGCGCACATGCCCTTGGTCAGCATTTTCATAGCCCCTTTGGTGGCGGTATAAGGCGCAATTGAAGGCCGGCCCAATTCGCTTTGCACCGAGCAAATGTTTATAATCTTGCCGCGCCCGCGTTTGATCATGTGTTTGGCCACGGCTTGCCCCACCAAAAATACACTTTCAACATTCACGCGGAATAGCTCTTGAAATTTCTCAAGCGGATAATCTTCCAGCGCGGTTCGAAATTGCATTCCCGCATTATTGAATAATATATCAATCGGCCCTTCTGCTTCGATCTTCTCGACCGCTGCCAAAACTGATGCCTGAGAGGTTACATCAAACGCAACCTCGTGAACCTTGTGCCCCGCTTTGCGCAGTTCTGCCGCTGCAACCGTAAGCTTACTCGCATCACGCCCATTCAAAATCACTTCAGCCCCGGCTTCCGCCAATCCTTGAGCTATGCCGTACCCAATGCCTTGGCTTGAACCTGTGATCAGCGCTCGTTTTCCACTGAGATCAAAAACTTTTAGTGACATGTTTGCTCCATTTTTTAACTGCGCAAATGCACCAATATCGCGGCTGCTAAATCTTCCAAGGCCGTGCCGCAGGATTTAAACAGCGTAATCTCGGCCTCCGTCTTCCGGCCGTGCACCCGTCCACGGCAAAGCTCAAACAAATCGCCTTGCACATTTTTAAAATCAAAGTGCCCTTCATCGCGCGCTTGGATCAAATCCCCAGCCTCGGCCAGTGCTCCCTCGCGCGTATCAACATAGACGCGGGCAGCAGCCACGGTATCGCCGTCCACCTCGCGCATCGAAGGCTTAAACGCGCCAGCCAAATCCACATGCGTGCCGGGCTTTAACCAAGCGCCCTTCACAATGGCCGCGTTGGAACTGGTAATCCCCGAAATAATATCGGCGCGTCCCATCGCATTTTGCAAATCCGAAACTGTCTCAGCCGCAAATCCTTCGCTGGACAATTCAGTCGCCACACTCTGTGCCTTGGCCAAAGTACGATTGTAAATCAAAACTGTTTTGATGGAACGCACAGCCGCATGAGCCCGCGCAAAATGCAAAGCCAGCGCCCCAGCCCCCACAATCAATAAAGTGGATGAATCCTTCCGCGATAAATAATCCGAAGCCAAGGCTGAAGCACAAGCCGTGCGCCGTCTGGTCAACTCAGTTCCGTCCATCATGCACACGGGTGCGCCCGTCTTATTGTCGATCAATAAGTAGGCACCCTGAACCGTGGGCAAATCCATAGCCGCATTATCAGTTTTCACTGTCACAGTTTTGAGGCCCGTGAATTCCGCACCCCAAGCGGGCATCAACAGCAATGTGGTGGCGGGCGCCGTTTCATGATGGTGGCGCACCGGGGTTTGAATGTCGGCGCGAAACCCTTCGCGCAAAGCCTCAACAATATCTTTGTAAGAAACCAGCCGCGCTATTTCGTCAGCTGAAATATATTTCATGGCCCAATGCCAATGAACGGCGAAAGCTCTGTCGAGCTTGAAACCTGAGCGGGGTTCTTTGCGATTTCTAAATCACTCTGCAGCCGCGCAATCTCGCGGGCGCGTTCACGGGATAATTTGCGGTGCTTGCCTTGTGCCAACCAACACATGCCCCAACCCACCAGCAAACCAATAAACACGCCTAAAATAAACAACACCCATAAAGGCATCTCAATGGTCAGGAATGGCGTGGTTGAGGAAAACGGATCAAGCGAAAGCCTCGTCCATTGTCGGTTGGCCACCGCAAACGAAACAACAACAATGGCAATCGGCAGCCAGAATATCCAACGTAGAATACGGCGCAAAGATTAGGCCTTTTCTTTGGCAGTGCTGCCATTCAGCCGGGCGCGCA
>JAYVPZ010000457.1:0-3780 GCA_043757105.1 Aestuariivirga sp.
CGCTGATTATCGTCACGCCGTCCATTCACTGGGTGCACCATCATGCTTTGCGGCGCGATACAGATTCAAATTATTCAACCATACTTTCAATCTGGGACAGACTGTTTGGAAGTGTTTCAATTGGCAAGAGAGAAAACCCAATGTTGATTGGTGTTGAAGGCGTTCAAGAGCGAAATTTGTTGCGCCTTATTTTTCGGCCTTTTTACAAGGCATGAGCCCCGCTAGAATACATGGCACACGGAGATTCTTTTTTTAAATGGATGTTTCACGACCCTTGCGCGACACGCTGTTGCAACTTTTGGCCACTGTCATGATTCCGCTTTCGGTGGCGGGCACTGGACTATATTATACGCGTTGGCAGCAGAATTTGAACGATCTCAAAACTATGATTGAGTTGGTGAGTGATCAGAATCCTGAGAAACGCAAATATGGTGTGGCCATGTTTGAATATTTACTGAAGAACGATAAAGTGCCGGTGGAGTTTGTGGCAGCGCAATTGGGCTATGCCAACTCGTCATCTGACAAAGAGCTTCTGCCGCTGATGGAGCAAGCGCTGGTGAAAGCTTCTGGTGAAAATCCAAAAGTTGCGATTACCTTTCGTCAAGCATTGGAGCGCTTGCCGAGCCGTGTGTTTGTGCATACGCAAGATGACAAGCAGCGCGGTTGTGTGCGCACGTTGATCAGCAAGATGCGTGATACCGATAGTAACAACCTTGTAGTGCCAGGTTTTGCGCGTGCCACTTGGTCTGGCGAGGGACATGAGCTTAGGGTTTTTCTAGCCTCTGATGTTCAGCGTGGAACAGACCTTGCAAAAATGTTCAGTGATGTTGGCCTAAAAGTTGAGATGAAAGATTTGTCTACTGCAGACGGTTCTGCCACCAAAGCGCGGCCAAATACATTTGAGCTTTGGTTTGGAACTGACCCAGTTCCAGCTTCTTGCAGCAATTAAGAGTTCCGGCGCAGAATATGCATCATTCGGCTTGAGTGTTGATGAGGGGTTAATAGTTTGTCCCGAAATGGCACAGTTTTGCATTTGGTATAAGGCTTATGGCTGATCAACGAGAACTGACAAAGGCATTGCGAGAAGCGCGGTTAGCTGCGGCGTCTAAGCTTGATGCCACGCTTGATCTAGCGGACGCACGGGCGTTGCGCCTTGATGCATTACGCGCTGAACTCTTGCCACTGGTTCAAAGCAATGCCGATGCGCGGGCGCTGTTTAATTTGAATGTTCAGCCTGGTGCCACGCCAAAGCTTTGGCTTGATTTGATTTCGTCAGTGGTAATGGAGCCTGATCCCCGCACTTACCGACTTTTGCAAGATCAAGACAGTCGTCGCGAAACGTTATTTGAATCAGCGGACATGAATGCAATGTCGGGCTATATCGTTAAATATTTAGCGCACCGGATGATTGCACATGAAAAACTGGCGCGGGGCTTGGCACCGCTGCCGGGAGAAGCGCTCAAGTCATATTCGCTCGTTGATTTGATTTATGTTTGGATTACGGGCGCAATCGTTGGTGTTTTAGGCCTGCTTATTGTCGCTATGCTTATGGGAAAGTTGAATTTTTCTGCGTTTCCTTGATGTAATAATCTGAAATACCTTTTGATTTCCAGTTGCGCCTGACCAGTTGGTAGTTTGAGACCAACAGCGGGGCATTGATTTGCTTTGATTTATGTTTATGGCAAAGGGCATAACTGAGTATGACGGGATCTTTAGCAGTGGCAGAAAAATTGGTGGGTGCAACGAGTTTAGTGCGCACTCCCACATCCAATCGTGATCTGCCGCAAAAAGTTGGTGGTTTTGGAACGCTGACCGAGAGCTTGGATTATGCCGCGCGTGGGTTGACCGGATTTAACTTTTATTCTGGCCGTGGTGCGCTTGAGCATGTGTTGCCTTATTCCGAACTGCGCGCACAGGCGTTGATCACAGCGCGGCGGTTGCTCTCGTTGGGGCTGCATCGCATGGACCGTGTGGCGATTGTTGCCGAGACTGGGCCTGAATTTATGATCACATTTTTCGCCTGCCAATATGCAGGTCTCGTCCCATGCCCCATTCCGTACAGCATGTATATTGGTGGGCGCGAAGCTTATGTGGCGCGCATTACCGGCATGTTAAAGGCGGCGCATGCCAATGCTGTGATTAGCACAGACGCGCAAATTGGAACGCTGCGTGAGGCCGTGACCGCTGCTGGTGTGCAAATTGTTTTGAGCCACGCTGATGTTAAAAACTTACCAGAGTCGATGACCAAACTTCAGGGTTTTGGCGTTGATGAGGTAGCCTATATTCAATATTCATCAGGATCGACTTCTGCGCCTAAGGGTGTGTTGATTTCGCAGAGATCGATTATGGCTAATGGTGTTAGCATTTTACGGGATGGCATTGACGTGAAACCAACCGATCGTGGTTTTTCTTGGTTGCCGCTTTATCATGATATGGGCCTCGTTGGTTTTTGCCTTTCCACAATGATGGGGCAATCGAGCATGGATTATTTGGCGACCACGGCTTTCGCGCGCAGACCAACACTATGGTTGAAACTAATGTCTGAAAATCGCACCACTGTTTCGTTCTCGCCGACCTTTGGTTATGATCTTGTGGCCAAGCGCATTAACGGCGAGGCAGCGAGTTTTGATCTTTCGTCTTGGCGCGCGGCTGGTATTGGCGGCGATATGGTGCGGCCAGATGTTTTAGAAAATTTTGCAACGAGTGTTGCGGCAACTGGCTTTGACCGGAAAGCGTTTATGCCAAGTTACGGCATGGCCGAGTCAACACTGGCGATTAGTTTTGCGAATGCTGGGACGACTGTTCGCGTTGACCGGGTTGACCGTGCGGCGCTGCGTGGGTTGAACAAAGCTGTGCCTTCGACTGATCCTTCAGATGACGTGGCGCGGGATTTTGTGGTTTGCGGAAAAATCGTTGCGGGCCATGAAATGCAAGTGCGTAGTGAAAATGGCGCATTGCTGGGCGAGCGCGAGATTGGTAAGATTTTTGTTTCCGGCCCAAGTCTGATGTCGGGCTATTATGAAAACCCTTTGGCCACAGCTGATACGATTGGCAGTGATGGATTTCTTGACACGGGTGATATGGGTTATTTACTGGGTGGCGAAATTGTTATCACGGGCCGCGCCAAGGATTTGATATTGCACAATGGTCGCAACATTTGGCCGCAAGATATTGAATGGGCCGCAGAGCAAATGTCAGCTCTCCGATCCGGCGATGTCGCGGCTTTTGCGGTTGAAGGGCAAGACGGCGATGATGAAGTTGTTGTGCTGGTGGAATGTCGCTTGAGCGATAAAGATGCGCAAGATGCTTTGAAGCGCGATGTAAGCAAGATTGTACACCAAAGTGCGGGCGTTGATTGCGCGATTGTTTTGGTCGCGCCGAAGAGTTTGCCATTCACATCATCCGGCAAACTTTCGCGGGCCGGCGCGCGTAAAAGCTATCTTGCTGGTGAAATGGAAATCATAGCGCATCACGTGAATGCTTGATTTCATTCGTGCCTTTTTGACATGAAAATTGCTTTGACGGGAGCCACGGGGTTTGCGGGCGGATCAATATTGTCTGAGCTCTTGATGGTTGAACACTCAGTTAGAGTTCTGGTGCGACAACCAAAAGAAAGCCAGTTTGATGCGGCCATAAAAATTATCAAAGGTGATCTTGATGATTTTGAAGCTTTGAAAACATTTGCGACGGGTGCTGATGTTGTAATCCATGTCGCAGGGGCAATTTCTGCTTTGAACAAAAATGGATATTTCAAAATTAATTTTGCAGGCACACAGAACG